>NZ_JBFAYB010000174.1:0-8257 GCF_040681075.1 Streptomyces sp. NPDC051907
CTGGAAAGTGGACGAGCGCGATGCGGTGACTCTCCCCGGCTACTCGGGCACAGTGGATCTCCACTACGCGAAGCCCGTGAAGTAGCCCCCGGGAGACACGGCTGGACCAACCCCGGCGACCCCGCGGCGGCCGCCCGGCAGGCCCACCGCGACGCGGTCCTGACCCACACCGCCAACGGCGTGTACAGCGCGATGTTCACGGCCGGCGCCGTCGCCGCGGCGGCGGGCGGCGGCGCCGACGTCCACGGCGCGGTCGCCGCCGGCCTCTCCGTCGTCCCGCCCAGGTCCCGGCTGGCCGCCGCCGTGCGCCTCGGCGTGGAGACGGCCCACGCGCACCGGGACTTCGACGACGTCGTCGACCGGCTCCACGCGGCGTACGGCTCGTACCACTGGGTCCACGCCGTGCCCAACGCCGCTCTGCTGGCCGCCGCCCTCACCCACGCCGACGGCGACTTCGCAGGCTCCATCTGCCGCGCCGTCTCCGGCGGCTGGGACACCGACTCCAACGGCGCGACCGCCGGATCGCTCGCCGGGCTCCTCGCCGGCTCCCCCTCCGTACTCCCCGACCGCTGGACCGCCCCTCTCAAGAACCGTCTCGCCACCTCCGTCCGCGGCTTCGACGGCATCGGCTTCGACGCCCTCGCCCACCTCACCCACCAGGAGGCACTCCGCCCATGACAGCCATCGTGGTGCTCGGCAGCACCAACATGGACCTCGTCGCCTACGTCCCGCACGCCCCCAAGCGCGGAGAGACCGTCACCGGACGGGAGTTCCGCACGATCCCCGGCGGGAAGGGCGCGAACCAGGCCGTCGCCGCCGCCCGCGCCGGCGGCGACGTCGCGATGATCGGCGCGGTCGGCTCCGACGAGTTCGGCACACGGCTGCGCCGCACTCTCGTCTCCTCCGGCGTCGACACAGACCTCCTGCGCACCGCCGAGGGCCCCTCCGGCACCGCGCACATCGTCGTCGACGACGAAGGCGGCAACTCCATCGTCGTCGTCCCCGGCGCGAACGGGTCCGTCACCGCGCTCGCCCCCGGCGACGAGACCCTCATCGCCACCGCCGACACCCTCCTCCTCCAGCTCGAGCTCCCTCTCAGCGCCGTGCTGGAGGGCGCGGAGGCCGCCCGCCGCCACGGCGTGCGCACCGTCCTCACCCCCGCGCCCGCCCAGCCCCTGACGCCCGAGCTTCTCGCCGTCACCGATCTGCTGCTCCCCAACGAGCACGAGGCCGCCGCCCTCACCGGCATCGCGGATCCGCACGCCGCCGCCGAGGCCCTGCTCCGCCAGGTCCCCGAGACGGTGATCACCCTCGGGGCCGCGGGCAGCCTCTACGCCGCCCGGGGCGAAGCCCCCTTCACCGTCCCCGCCCGCCGGGTCGCCGCCGTGGACACCACCGCGGCCGGCGACACCTTCGCCGGCGCGCTGGCCGTCGCCCTCGGCGAGGGGCGGCCCGTCCCCGAGGCCCTCGCCTGGGCCTCGGCGGCCGCGGCCCTGTGCGTCCAGCGGGCCGGCGCCTCGACCTCCATGCCGTACCGCCCCGAGATCGACGAAGCCGCATGACCCGGCCGCCGCTGCACGGCCTCCGCGTCCTCGACCTCGCCACCCTCTTCGCCGGCCCCCTCGCCGCCACCATGCTCGGCGACTTCGGCGCGGAGGTCGTCAAGATCGAGCACCCCCGCAAGCCCGACCCCTCCCGCGGCCACGGCCCCGACAAGGACGGCGTCGGCCTGTGGTGGAAGCTCCTGGGCCGCAACAAGCGGGCCGTCACGCTCGATCTGTCCGTCCCCGCCGGGCGCGACACCCTGCTGCGCCTGGCCGCGACCGCCGACGTGGTCGTCGAGAACTTCCGCCCCGGCACCCTGGAGCGGTGGGGCCTGGGCTGGGACGCGCTCTCCGCCGCCAACCCCCGCCTCGTGCTCACCCGCGTGACCGGCTTCGGGCAGTTCGGTCCGTACTCCCACCGCCCCGGCTTCGGCACGCTCGCCGAGGCGATGAGCGGCTTCGCCGCCGTCACCGGCGAGCCCGAAGGACCGCCCACCCTGCCTCCCTTCGGCCTCGCCGACTCGATCGCCGCGCTCGCCACCGCCTACGCCGTGATGACCGCGCTCACCGCCCGCACCGCCACCGGCCGCGGTCAGGTCGTCGACATGGCGATCATCGAGCCGATCCTGACCGTGCTCGGCCCGCAGCCCCTCTGGTACGACCAGCTCGGGTACGTACAGCCGCGGACCGGCAACCGCTCGCGCAACAACGCCCCCCGCAACACCTACCGCACGGCCGACGGCTCCTGGCTGGCCGTCTCCACCTCCGCCCAGTCCATCGCCGAACGCGTCATGCGCCTGGTCGGCCGCCCCGATCTGATCGACGAGCCCTGGTTCTCCACCGGCAGCGGGCGCGCCGAGCACGCCGACGAACTCGACGACGCCGTCGGCGGCTGGATCGCCCGCCGCACCCGCGCCGAGGCCATGGCCGCCTTCGAGAAGGCCGAGGCGGCCATCGCACCGATCTACGACATCCGCGACGTCATGGACGATCCGCAGTACCAGGCGCTGGGGACGATCACCGAGGTCCCCGACCCCGAGCTCGGCGCCGTTCGTATGCAGAACGTCCTCTTCCGGCTCTCCGAGACCCCTGGCGCCATCCGCTGGGCGGGCCGCCCCCACGGCGCCGACACGGACGCGGTCCTGGCCGAGCTCGGCCTCTCCCCCGACGACATCACGGCTCTTCGCACCCAAGGCGCGCTATGAAGATCCCCCTCACCTGGCTGTACGCCCCCGGCGACCGCCCCGCCACCGTGCACAAGGCGCTCGCCTCCGACGCCGACATCGTGATCGTCGACCTGGAGGACGCGGTCTCCCCCGGCCGCAAGGAGTACGCGCGGGACGCCACCGCGGAACTCCTCTCCTCCCCCCAGCGGCTCCCCGTCCACGTCCGCATCGACACCCCCCATGACATCGAGGCCCTGGCGGGACTGCCGGGCCTGACGGCGCTGCGTGTCCCCAAGGTCGCATACGCCACTGACATCCAGCAGATCGCCGCCCGCCTCCCGGGCGTCCCCCTCTATCCGCTCCTGGAGTCGGCGCTCGCCGTGGAGCACGCGTACGCCATCGCCACCGCCCACCCGGCCATCGAGGGCATCGCCCTCGGCGAGGCCGATCTCCGCGCCGAGCTCGGTCTGCGCGGCGACACCGGTCTGGACTGGCCGCGCACCCGCACCGTGTTCGCCGCCCGCGCCGCCGGTCTCGGGCCGCCGGCCCAGTCGGTGTTCCCCGACATCTGCGACCTCGACGCGCTGGCCTCCTCCTGCGCGCACGGCCGGGACCTCGGCTTCCTGGGCCGGGCGGCCATCCACCCCCGCCAGCTCCCGGTCATCGAGCGGGCGTTCCTGCCCTCGGCCGAGGAGATCGAGGAGGCGGAGGAGATCGCCAAGGCGGCCGCCACGGACGCGGGCGCGCTCGCCCTGCCGAACGGCCGCTTCGTCGACGCGGCGATCGTGGCCGCGGCCCAGCGCACGCTCGCCCTCGCCCGCCGGGAGGCCACCTAGGCGCAAGGGCTCCCAGCGGGGCCTCTTCCAGCAGGGGGCCGGGCATGCGAAAGGGCCGCCGGAACCTCTCGGTCCCGGCGGCCCCTCGTCGTGTCCGATCAGCCCTTCTGGGCCGAGCCCGCGTCCGAGCTGGCGCCCGCGCCGTCGCCGGCGCCGGAGTCCTTCGCCGCGTCGGAGTCCTCGTCCGCGTCCGGCGCGCCGGCGTCCGCGTCCGCCGTGTCCTGCGGGTCCGCATCCGCCTTCGCCGTCAGCTCGGACCTGTCCGGCTCGACGACCGCCTCACGGCCCGGCCGCAGCCGCGCCGAGATCACGATGTACGCCACCGCCAGCGCGAAGACGACGATCGCGGTCCAGACGTTGAGCCGCAGGCCCAGGACCAGATGCGCCTCGTCGACCCGCATGTACTCGATCCAGGCTCGACCCACGCAGTACGCGGCGACGTACAGCGCGAACGCCCGGCCGTGTCCCAGCTTGAAGCGCCGGTCCGCCCAGATGACCAGCACGGCGACGCCGACGCACCACAGCGACTCGTACAGGAACGTCGGGTGGTACAGGCCCGCCTCGCGGTTGGTCCCCTCGGTGATCTTGAGGGCCCAGGGCAGGTCGGTCGGCTTGCCGTACAGCTCCTGGTTGAACCAGTTGCCCCAGCGGCCGATCGCCTGCGCGAAGGCGATGGCGGGGGCGAGGGCGTCGGCCCAGGCCGGCAGCGGGATGCCGCGGCGGCGACAGCCGATCCACGCGCCGACCGCGCCCAGCGCGATCGCGCCCCAGATCCCGAGGCCGCCTTCCCAGATCTTGAAGGCGTCGACCCAGTTCTCACCCTCGCTGAAGTACAGCTGGTAGTCGGTGATCACATGGTAGAGGCGTCCGCCGACGAGGCCGAAGGGCACGGCCCAGACGGCGATGTCGGCCACCGTGCCGGCCTTTCCGCCCCGGGCGACCCAGCGCTTGTTGCCGTACCAGACGGCCACGAAGACGCCGATGATGATGCAGAAGGCATAGCCGCGCAGCGGGAGCGGTCCGAGGTGGATCACTCCGGTCGACGGGCTGGGAATGTAGGCAAGGTCCATGGCAGGACCGACGCTACCTTGCCGGGTGGGACGTACCGCAACCCACCCGGCAACGTCTGGGTAACGAGCCGTGGTTCAGGAGGCGGACGCGGCCGGGCTCGGCGTCGGCCGCTCGGTGCCCGGCTTCTTGCCCTCGTTGGCCTCTTGGACCCACTTCTTGAAGTTGGCCGGGGAGATCCGCTCGGAGCCCTTCTGGGGGAAGATCGACTCGCCGTTGAGCAGCACGCTCGGCGTGCCGCTGAAGCCGCCGTTCTGGAACGCCGTGTTCGACTTCTGCACCCAGGCGTCGTGCCTGCCCTCCTGCACACAGCTGCGGAACGCGGGCGTGTCCAGCCCCTCGACCTTGGCCGCGAGCTCGATCAGCTTGGCGTTGTCGGCGAAGGCGTCGTCCGGCTCCGGCGGCTGGTTCATGTACAGCACATCGTGGTACGGGGCGAACTTCCCGACGTCCTGCGCGCACGCCGCCGCGTTGGCCGCGCGCAGCGAGCCCGTGCCGCCCATGTTCCCGTCGATGATCGTGGCGAGGTGGTACTCGACCTTGATCTGTCCGGACTCCTCCAGCTCCTGGATGGTGCCGCGGAAGGCGTTCTCGAACTGGGCGCAGGCCGGGCAGCGGAAGTCCTCCCACACCGTGAGCGTGGAGGGGGCGTCGCTCGCGCCCACGGGGATCGCGAGCTGGTCCTTGCCCTGCACTCCGGCGGGGGCGAGGAGCGGTCCCGAGTCGGCGCCCCCGTCGCCGTCCTTGCCGGCGTTGGCCGCGATCAGGCCGACCACGAGGGCCAGGCCCAGCACGCCCACGACCGCGGCGGACACGATCAGCGTCCGCCGCTGCTTCTCGCGCCTCTTCTGCAGCTCGCGCTCCTGCTGGAGCCGCTCGCGGGCGGACTTCTTTCGCTCTGGATTCTTCTCGCTCACGTCTCGCAAACGAACCGGGGAGGCACGTGCATGCCTCCCCGGTCCCATATCCACCCGTATGAGCTACGCGCCGCGGCGGACGCCCCGGGCGAGGTCGCCCGCCAGTTCGCGTACGGCGGCGATGCCCGCGGCCTCGTCGGGCGCGTCGAGCATGCGCTTGACGAAGGCCGATCCGACGATCACTCCGTCCGAGAAGGCGGCGACCTCCGCGGCCTGCTCGGGGTTGGAGACGCCGAGGCCCACGCAGACCGGCAGCGAGGTGGTGGCGCGGGTGCGCCGCACCAGGTCCTGGGCCTGCTCGCCGACGGACTCCCGGGTGCCGGTGACGCCCATCAGCGAGGCCGCGTAGACGAATCCGGAGCCGGCCGCGGTGATCGTGGCCAGTCGGGCGTCCTGGCTGCTCGGCGCGACGACGAAGACGGTCGCGAGACCGTGCTTCTCGGCGTGCTCGCGCCACTTCGCGGACTCCTGGACCGGCAGGTCCGGCAGGATGCAGCCGGCGCCGCCGGCGGCGGCCAGCTCCTCGGTGAACCGCTCGACGCCGTAGCGGTCGATCGGGTTCCAGTACGTCATGACCAGGACCGGCTTCCCGGTGGCCTCGAAGGCCTCGCGGACCGTGCGCATCACGTCCGCGATCTTGACTCCGCCGCGCAGGGCGATGTCGTCGGCGGTCTGGATGACGGGGCCGTCCAGGACCGGGTCGCTGTGCGGCAGCCCGACCTCGACGATGTCGGCGCCGCCGTCGAAGACGGCCTTGACCGCCTCGATGCCGCCGTCCACGGTCGGGAACCCGGCCGGGAGGTAGGCGATGAGAGCGGCGCGGTTGTCGGCCTTGGCCTTGGCCAGGGTGTCGTTGAGGAGCTGGATGCTGCCGCTCACTTGGTGTCCCTCCGGATCTCGCCCGCGCCGTCCTCGGCGGCGGCGTCGGCCTCGACGGGGGCCGCGTCGGTGTCGTACAGCCCGAAGTAGCGGGCGGCCGTGTCCATGTCCTTGTCGCCGCGCCCGGAGAGGTTGACGACGAGCAGCCCCTCGGGGCCCAGCTCCTTGCCGACCTCCAGCGCTCCGGCCAGCGCGTGCGCCGACTCGATCGCCGGAATGATCCCCTCCGTGCGCGAGAGGAGCCGCAGGGCCTGCATCGCGTCGTCGTCGGTCACGGCGCGGTACTCGCCGCGGCCGATGTCCTTGAGATACGAGTGCTCCGGGCCGATGCCCGGGTAGTCCAGTCCGGCCGAGATGGAGTACGGCTCGGTGATCTGGCCCTCCTCGTCCTGGAGGACGTAGGACCGCGATCCGTGCAGGATGCCGGGCTCGCCCGCGGTGAGCGTGGCGGCGTGCTCGCCGGACTCGATGCCGTGGCCGGCCGGCTCGCAGCCGATCAGGCGTACGCCGGCGTCCGGGATGAAGGCGTGGAAGAGGCCGATGGCGTTGGATCCGCCGCCGACGCAGGCGACGGCCGCGTCGGGGAGGCGTCCGGCGCGCTCCAGGATCTGGCGGCGGGCCTCGACGCCGATGACGCGGTGGAAGTCGCGGACCATGGCCGGGAAGGGGTGGGGGCCCGCGACCGTGCCGAAGAGGTAGTGCGTGCGGTCCACGTTGGCGACCCAGTCGCGGAACGCCTCGTTGATGGCGTCCTTGAGGGTGCGGCTGCCGGACTTCACCGGGACGACCTCGGCGCCGAGCATGCGCATCCGGGCGACGTTCAGCGCCTGGCGCTGGGTGTCGATCTCGCCCATGTAGATCGTGCACTCGAGGCCGAAGAGGGCGCAGGCGGTGGCGGTGGCCACGCCGTGCTGTCCCGCGCCGGTCTCGGCGATGACGCGGGTCTTGCCCATGCGCCTGGTGAGGAGCGCCTGCCCCAGCACATTGTTGATCTTGTGCGAGCCGGTGTGGTTGAGGTCCTCCCGCTTGAGGAAGACGCGCGCGCCGCCGGCGTGCTCGGCAAACCGGGGCACCTCGGTGAGGGCGCTGGGGCGGCCCGTGTAGTTGACCATGAGGTCGTTGAGCTCGGCGGCGAAGACGGGGTCGGCCTTGGCCTTGTCGTACTCGACGGCCACCTCGTCCACGGCGGCGACGAGCGCCTCGGGGATGAACTTGCCGCCGAAGTCGCCGAAGTAGCCCTCGGCGCTGGGGACGTGACCCTCGGGGTCCGGAATGAAGAAGTCGCTCGACATTGCGACGATTGCTCCTTGTCGGGGCTTGTGCCCCAGAAGTCTGGCTGTCAGTGGTCACCGTATGCGGATGCGGTGCGTCTCTGAGCGCTGCGCGCTGCACGAGGGCCGGGCGCGCAGGTGTGGGCCTTCGACCCGCGCGGCGGGGCCGCGGGCGTCGAGGACCTGTGCTCGCACAGCTGCTCGCACCGCGTCGGCGGGCAGGCGCCGTGCGCCCCACGCGCTCGGCGAGCAAGGGGTCGCACTCCGGGCGATCCCCGCGCAGACCGCGCATCTCGCCGTGGTCGAGCCGCCGCCGCGCCGGGGTGCGAGCACCTCGAGAGGCCGCGGCAGGGGACGCCTGTGTGCCTGTGCGCCTCCTCGTGAACGGACGCGGGACCGGGTCCCGCACCGCTCAGGGCGCGGCGCCTATGCGCAGTCGTGCACCGCGCTCGCGCGCCATCGCATGCCGTTGACCTGGCCGGGCTCGGAGCCTATGACGTAGCGGACTCGGCGGCCGTGGACGCGGCGGGCCGGGGCGCGGCAGCCGCGCGGCCGGCTCGCCCGGGGCTGCCGGCC
>NZ_JBFAYB010000175.1:0-8171 GCF_040681075.1 Streptomyces sp. NPDC051907
GTGTCCTTGGCCTTCTGAACGGTCTGCTTCGCATCGCCCGCCATCTGCTCGCGGACCCCCTTCGCCTCCAGGCTTTCGTTGCCGATGGCCTGGCCAGTGGTTTCCTTTACCTTGCCCTTGGCCTTCTTGGCTACGTTGCTGGCCTTCTTTCCTGCTGCCATCTCTTTCACCTCCCACACCACTGCGTGGCGTGGTCATAAACCTGCTTTGCCCCTACCCGCGAATGGGCCGCTTAGGCACAATTCCGCTGACTTTGTCCTTGGCGGGCCGTTGGGGTGGTCGTACGAATTCCGGCGGTACGCCAGACCCACATCCACGTCCTCTTCCCGGCACTGGCTGTCACCGCGGTGCTCAGGGCCGTAGGTGGGGAGTCCCGGATCTTGTCCGTGGTCCAGCACGAGGAGAGGCCTCTCCTCGTGCTGGACCACGCGGACGATGGCCCTCGCGGGTAGCAGCAGCTCCCCGGTCGGGATCAGCGGAACCGCTGAACTTCCAGACCGCGGGGCCTGTCGTCGTGGTCGCTCTGGTCCCGGGCCAGCAGCTGCACGTACCTCGGCGCGTACTCGCGGCACCGCATACACGTCACCGCTGTTTCCGATGGCAGCGGGCCGGGCAGGGCTTGGTGCCCGCAGAGTGCCTGCCCGGTTGTCCAGGTGCCGGATTCGCTGTCCCACGTACTCACCGACAGATGAACCACGTTGGGATACGCCGGGGTTCGCCGGGATGGTACGGGGGCCAGCCGACGTCGGAACTTCACCGCGGTCGCGAGGCGATGCTCGGCGGGATGCCGAAGGAGCGTCGGCGAAGCGGCAAGAGCGCTGCTGGTGACGGAGGCGCGCCTGTGCGACAAGATGCTCAACTCCTGTTGGACAGGGAATGTTTGAGGATCGCCTGCCCTCAGCTCGGCCTTTGATGCTTCTTGCCGACGCGGCGAAGATCGGCCCGCCTGTCGGATCAGGTCCAGATCGTGGTCGACGTTGATGAACCACAGCTCACAGGAATGACCGGTGTCGAGACTCATGAAATGACGCGGGATCTTCTGCGGCATCCACCGCCGGAACCCTGTCGATCGGTCTGAACCAGCGGTCCCCACAAGGCGTTTCAAGGATTCGGCGCATCGAGGAGCATACGTTCGAGCCTCAGGGGCAGTCGACATTGCAGCCACGGCAGATGTCCTGTGCTTGTCCAAAAGATCATCCCAGGTGTGAGGCGGGGATCATGAACACCCAGGAGAGCGAGGGCGGTAAGACCGCCTCGAAGCGGATTGCCATTTCCGATGCCCTCCAATGCGCTTCGGATCAGCTCGCGGAGTTGCTCCGATGCGAGCCCGGAACTGTTTCGGCGATGGAGGCCACGGACGACGGCTGGACCGCCGTCGTGGAGGTGGTCGAGCTCGAACGGGTTCCGGACACCATGAGTGTGATGGCTTCCTACCGCGTCTCCCTCGGCTCAGAGGGGCAACTCGTCGGATACGAGCGTACGCGCCGCTATGCGCGAGGGCAGATCGATCGGCGCTGAATCGCCGAAGGACCTCACATCGGGTGAACCTGCACCACTCAGCGAGAAGGGAGTCCCATTATGACGCTCGTTCAGCAGAGCAACGCGTCCAATTCCGGCGGTGGTTCCGGGAATCTGTATGACGTCCTGGAGCTCATCCTTGACCGGGGCCTCGTCATCGACGCGTTCGTCCGTGTTTCCCTGGTGGGAATCGAGATACTCAAGATTGACGTGCGGGTCGTCGTCGCGAGTGTCGACACGTATCTGCGCTTCGCCGAAGCATGCAACCGCCTCGACCTGGAGTCCGGGCGCAAGGCTCCCAGCCAACTCACCGATCTTGTCGGTGATATGACGGAGAGCGGAGCCAAGGGGAAGTCCAAGGGCGCGCTGAGCGGTGCCGTGGAGGCTTTCACGGAATCGCTGCAGGGCAAGGGCGACGAACCGGAGGAGGAGCCGCGGAAGCGGCCTGCCCGTAAGTCGTCCTCAAGCCGCCAGTCCGCCCAGAGCAGGGGGGAGTGACACATGCCCACCTACGTCTACGCGATCACTCGCGCCGACCATCCCCTGAACCTGGACGGTCTCGACGGCGTCGGCGACCCTCCGTTGCGGTTGCGGAACGTCGCCGCGAAGGACCTGGCAGTGGTTGTGAGCGATGCACCGCCCGGCCTCAGGGCGAAGCGCCGCGATGTGATGGCCCATCAGGCCGTCATCGAGCGGTTGATGCAGGACGGCCCCACTCTCCCGATGCGCTTCGGGCTTCTCGGCCCCGACGACGAGCAGGTGGCGACGGCGATCGAGGAGCAGGGGGCTGCCTACGGCGACCGTCTGACCGAGTTGGCCGGACACGTGGAGTTCAACCTCAAGGCCGGACGCGCAGAGGACGACCTGCTGCGAGAGATCATGACGGACTCCGAGGAGATCCGGCTACTGAACGAGCGCAGCCGGTCCGAGGGCTCGACCCACGACGAGCGGCTGGCACTCGGCGAGAAGGTCTCGCATGAAGTCGCGGCGCGTCAGGGGCGTGAGGCCGACGAACTCCTGGCCCGGCTCGGCCCTGCCGCGGCCCGTACCGCCCCGAGCGATCCCGGCGCCGGCCACTTCCTGAACGCGTCCTTCCTCGTCAAGGCAGAGACGGCGGCAGCATTCTCGCGCGCCGTCGAGGAAGAGGCGGGACGGCGTGGTGACGCCTATACGTTCACGCTCACGGGCCCGCTGCCGCCGTACAGCTTCGTCTGACCTGTCGGGAAACGATCGAAGGCGCGTGCCATGGGTCTCATCACCGGCATTCTGACCTTTCCGCTCGCTCCCGTTCGAGGAACGGCGTGGGTTCTCGACCAGGTCATCCAGGCCGCCGAGCGGGAGTACTACGACCCCGCGCCGGTGCTCAGCGCGCTGGCCGCTCTGGAGCAGGAACTGATCGCCGGACGCATCACCGACGAGGAGTTCGACCGGCGGGAGGACGAGCTGCTCGATCGGCTGGACGAGATCGAAGCCCATCGGCAGCAGTCGGAGCCATGACCTGGACCGTTGGGAGCGACATCCGACCACGAGGGTATGAGGTGCACAACACATGCAAAGCAACGTCAAGATAGGCGTCGCGGTCGTCGGTGGATACTTTCTGGGGCGAACGCGCAAGGCGAAGATGGCGATCAGTCTGGGCATGTTCCTAGCCGGACGGAAGCTGGACTTCGATCCGAGGCAGGTCGGCAAACTGCTGGCCAACTCGCCCCTGCTGGGCTCTCTCAACGATCAGGTTCGCCGGGAACTGGTCGACGCCACCAAGTCCGCGGCCGCTTCCGCTCTCGCCCAGCGGGCGACGAACCTGGCGGACTCCCTTCAGCAGCGCACGCTGGAACTCGGCCAGAAGGATGACCCCGAGGGGCAGGACGAACCCGCGGACGAGGCGGACGAGGAAGACGGGCCTCCGGAAGCGGCAGACGAGGAGTCCGGCAAGAGGAGGCGGCCGGCCCGCAGCAAGGCTTCCGGGAGCACATCCGGGGCAAAGGAGAAGGCAGCCCCTTCGAAGCGTGCTGCCGCCGCTCGCAGCCGCTCAGCGGCAGGCGAGACGAAGAAGCGGGCGACTCCCGCACGACGCTCCGGGACTCCTCGCAAGTCGACCGCCTCCACGGCGCGCAAGAGCCGGGGTGAGGGCAATGGCTGACTCGACGCTGAGCAGGATCAAGAACGAAATCGCCGAGAGCCCGGCCACCGACCGGCTCAAGGAAGAGCTGCAGAACTACGTTCGCGCCCGCCTTGAGCACACCGTGACCACCATGGGCCACCGCCTCGGTGAGGGTGTGTCCAGGTTGGCGGAGCCGGGCAGCGGCGGTGCGCTGGGCAAGAGTCTGGCGAAGGGCGGCAAGGCTCTGAGCGAGGGCGAGTCGCCCGGCAAGGCCATCGTGACCGCAGGCGCGTCGCACCTGAAGGACACCATCAAGGACAAGGTCAAGGGCTTGTTCGGCAAGGGGCGCAAGAGCGGGGGCGGCAAGTCGAAGAGCGTCACCATCGTCGAGGACATCGATGTCGGTGTCCCGGTGCGCGAAGCGTACGACCAGTGGACCCAGTTCCAGGAGTTCAGCACATTCGCGAAGGGGGTCGTGAGCGTCGAGAAGGCTGACGACACGACCAGCAACTGGAAGGTGAAGGTCGCCAAGTCCACACGCAGCTGGAAGGCGAACGTCACCGAGCAGGTTCCCGACGAACGCATCGCCTGGACCACGGAAGGCGCCAAGGGCACGGTCAAGGGTGTGGTGACCTTCCACCGCATCACGGATGACCTGACGCGGGTGCTCCTGGTCCTCGAATACTTCCCCAAGGGCCTCTTCGAGAAGACCGGCAACATCTGGCGCGCCCAGGGCCGCCGTGCACGACTGGACCTCAAGCTCTACCGCAAGTTCATCATGATGCGGGGCGAGGCCACCGACGGCTGGCGCGGCGAGATCCGTGACGGTGAAGTCGTCGTCGAGCACGACGAGGCCGTCGATCAGGAGAACGAGCTGGAGCACGACGAGGACTCCTTCGATCACGACTCCGAGGGCGACGCGGCAGCCGATCACGAGGACGAGCAGGAGCACGACGAGTACCGGGACGAGGACGACGACTTCCCTGAGGACGACGAGCAGGACGAAGTCGTGGAGGAGGACCCGGCGGAGAACGAAGAGGACACGGCGGAGAACGAGCTCGACTACGAGGACGAGGACGACGTCGAGGTCGATGAGCGGGAGCTTCCCGACGACGAGGACGACGTCGAGCAAGAGCGGCCGACCCGTCGTCGGCCCGCCGCCTCGCGGCGCTGACCCGGAGCTCCCACCGCACAGACAGGGCAGATCGCATGACCCAACCACTTGCCGGCCGCACGAGCGGTGCGTTTCCCACCCAGCAGGGCTCGTCGGCCAATCTCGCCGACATCCTGGAGCGGGTGCTGGACAAGGGCATCGTCATCGCAGGCGACATCCAGATCAATTTGCTGGACATCGAGCTCCTGACCATCAAACTCCGCCTGCTCGTCGCTTCGGTGGACAAGGCCAAGGAGATGGGGATCGACTGGTGGGAGCACGATCCCTCGCTGTCCTCTCGTGCGCCCGCACGGCCGGACGCGGCCCTCGCCGAGGAGAACGCGCTTCTGCGCGCGCAGCTCGCCGAGCTCCGCGAGGCCGTCGGATTGCCGGCGGCGCCCGATACAGCGGACCAGAAGGCAGCCTCCGCGGAAAGGCAGGACCGGCAGTGATGGCCGAACGGGCCGGGACCCCCACCGGCGAGGAGCTGTCGTACGTGTACGTGGTCGGACCCGACGACCCCGCGTTGCGGCGCACCGCCCACGGGCTCCAGGGCATCGAGGGAAGGTCACTGCGCTGGGTGAGCGACGGCGGCCTCGCAGCACTGGTGTCGTCGGTTCCGGCGGACAGGTTCAGTGAGGCGGGGCTCGCCGCGCAGTTGGAGGACCTGGACCGACTGGAGAGCATCGCCAGGGCTCATCACGCGGTGGTGGATGCCGCGTTCTCCACGACGACGGTCCTGCCCATGCGGTTGGCGACCGTGTACCTGAACGACGATCGCGTATGCGCTCTGCTGCGGCAACGAGGCTCGGAGTTCGCCACCCTGATGGACCAGCTCGCCCAGCATGTCGAGCTCGGGGTGAAGGTGTACGCCGAATCGAGCGGTGTTCCGTCCCCGGAGCCGGCCCCGCGGGCTCCCGCCGGCGGTACGGGGCGCGCCTATCTCCAGCAACGACGAGCGCAGCAGCGTGGAAGCCAGGACCTTCACCGAAGGGCCGCAGACGCTGCCGCGGAGGCAGCCCGTGAAGCGGCCTCGCTTGCCTCCGGACGGGTCGTCCACCGTCCCCAGCAGGGCGAGTTGGCGTCCAGAACCGGTGTGAACGTCGCCAACGAGGCCTATCTCGTTCCCGCGGCCGCAGTCGCACAGTTCCGCGAGGTGATCGGTGCGGTGTCCCGGGACAGGCCGGGTGTGCGGATCGATATCACCGGCCCATGGGCTCCCTATTCGTTCGCCACCTTGACGACGGAACGGGAGGCCTGACTCTATGACGAGCGAGGCAGGACCTTGGGAGCCTGCGAACGTCGGCGCGAAGGCGCAGCAGTGGGGAGACCGGCCCGTCGCCGGTCCCCCCATAGCGCTCATCGACCTGCTTGACCGCCTTCTCAACGGGGGCGCCGTGCTCACCGGTGACGTCGTGCTGTCGATCGCCGATGTCGACCTGGTGCACATCAACCTTCGGGCGGTCATCAGGTCCATCACCTCCGATGAGCCGGCCCCCTGGTGAGACACCACATCCCACGCGACCGCTTCGGTGCTCACGCGCCGGATCCGAGGAGGTTCCCGTGCCCAGTGCATCCGCACCCCCCAGCACCAGCAACGCCATCGCACAACGACTGGAAACCGATCCCGAGTCGGTGGAACGAGACCTCATGAAACTCGTTCTGACCATCGTCGAACTACTGCGGCAGTTGATGGAGCGTACAGCGCTCCATCGGGTCGACCAGGGAGACCTCGGAGAGGACCAGGAGGAGCGCATCGGAATGACGCTGATGATTCTCCAGGAACGTATGACGGAACTGTGCGAGCGCTACGACCTCACCATGGACGACTTGAACCTTGACCTCGGTCCACTGGGATCCCTGCTTCCCCAGCCGCAATGAGGTCGGGCAACTATCCGACACAGCCGCGTTTCAAGGCGGACTTCGAGGCAAGGAGGAATGTCATGACCGCTGAAAGCAATAATGCCAATCAATCTCGTGCACGCACGGCGAAGAAGGCCGCAAGCTCCAAGACCACTGCCCGCACCCAGCGCGCGGTCAGCAAGGCGGACGAGCAGTCCGGAGCGAAGGCCAAGGACGCTGCGGGAAGCGCCGCGTCGGCAGCCCGGGACGCCAAGGATTCCACTTCGGCCGGAGCGCATTCGGCCGGTGAAGCGACCAAGCGGGCGGGGCGCGCTGCTGCCGCCGGACTCTCCAGTGGCCAAGAGGCGGTGACGGCGAAGGCCGCCAAGGTGGGGACGATGGCCACCACCGCTTGGAAGGCCTTCAAGCACCGGAAGGCGATAGTCGCGGGGGCCGCAGCAGCGGTTGCCGGAGTAGCCGGAACCGCCTTTGCCGTCGGACGCTCGACGGCAAAGCCACAAACGGGTCCCCTGACCCGCCTGGCCCGCGGAAGGGTCTGACCGCAAACCCATATCAGCCCGTTGCCCCAGCCGAGACAAAAGGCTGGGGCAACGGGCTGATATGGCGCATTACCGGGGTCGGTCAGCGAACCCAGAGTCAGCGCTTCACATCCCTATCCGGGTTCACGTGCCACCTCGCAACGGCTTCTGCGGTCACGGCAGTACTGGCAGGAATGCTCGCGATGTATGCGATGTCCACACGATCGTCGGAGCTCGGCCTGGCTGCCATGGCGATGTGGGTGACCACGATGCTCTTGGCTTCCCGGCGACTTGGGCACAGCCCGGGTGGGCCTCCGAGGCCCACCGGAAGGCACCAACCCTGACCGTCAAGAGACGACGCCCGTAGGCCGCTAGCGCGACGGCGTCGAGGCCCAGCGCCGCCCCTGATGTGCCTCCCAATCGTTGGGGGAGGGAGGGACACGCGAGGGCCTTCTTCGCGTCGCCGTCCCGCGGCTCACCGCGGCGAGATCCACGCTCGGCAGGCGCGGCAGCATCGCGTCACTGTCCTGCGGGGACGGTCAGCGCTTCCAGGCGTGGCCGTCCCCTTCTTCCTTGCGGGGGATCCCGGGTAGCCCCGCCACCCGGGATCCATCTACTCGGCGCTGAGGATCACGTGCCTCCGCGACGGCACGGGTGGCACATCGGCAGCGGGCGGAGTTCGTCCCCGGTCGGCGTCATCGTCACCCCTTCGTCGGCTCCTCACTCGGCGGCTCGCCCATCTCCCGCCACTCCTCCTCGGACCATGCGCGAGTGTCGCGCGGCTGTACATACGGCTCCTCGTCGGCGGGGTGGCCCGCGATGATCGCCCGCTCCCGAGCCATCTCCGCATCGAATTCCAACCCGAGCAAAATCGCCAGATTCGTGATCCACAGCCATACGAGGAAGATGATCACACCGGCCAAGGTGCCGTAGGTCTTGTTGAAGGAGCCGAAGTTCGCGACGTACAAGGCGAAGCCCGTCGACGCGACTCCCCAGATCGCCAGCGCCAGGACGCTGC
>NZ_JBFAYB010000176.1:0-7964 GCF_040681075.1 Streptomyces sp. NPDC051907
TGCCGCCGCGCCCCAACCGCCCCACCCGCGCCGGGCGTTCATGGCCGGGTCGGGTCGCCGCGCCTCTCAGACGCCTCGCGGGCGCCGCGGACCCGCGGCAGCTCCGCCTCAGACCCGCCTCAGACCGCCATGGGACCGGCATGGGACCGGCTTCAGACCCGCCGGAGCCGGAACACCGCCGCGTCCAGGTCCCCCTTCAGCCCGGTGTGCAGCCCCTGGTGCAGCAGCACGGACCCGCGGTGCACGGCGCCGGTGTCCAGGCACTGGTAGGCCGCCCCGGCCTCGATCCCCCGCAGCCGCAGCGCGGGCGGCCGCTCCCCGTAGTGCTGGGACTGAAGCCAGGCCAGCACCACGCTCTCGTCGCCGCGGACGTACTGCACGGCGCTGAGCCCGCCCTCGGGGGCGCGCAGCCGGTACAGCTCGCCGTGCTGCACCACCGGCCTGATCGTCTTGTAGAGCTCGACCCACCCGCGCGCCTCCTCCAGCTCGTCCTCGCTCCACCGGGCGAGGTCGCCCCCGACCCCGAGCACTCCGGCCATGGCGCTGACGAAGCGGTGGCGCAGGGTGGAGACCCGGCCGTTGAGCTGGACGTTGGGGCTGTCGGTGACCCAGGCGGCCATCACGCGCGCCGGGTGGAGCTGGCTGAAGCCGTGCTGGATGGCCAGCCGGTCCAGCGGATCGGTGTTGTCGGACGTCCACACCTGGTCGGTACGGGACAGGATCCCGAGGTCGATCCGGCCGCCGCCGCCCGAGCAGGACTCGAAGGCGACGCCGGGGTGCGCGGCCCGCAGCCGGTCCAGCAGGGCGTAGAGCGCGTGGACGTGCTCGACCCACAGCTTCTGGGGATACGGCTCGCCCGGCCAGCCCGCGTCCGTGAAGCAGCGGTTGAAGTCCCACTTCACATAGTCGACGGGCGCGCTGGAGAGCAGCGCGTCCAGCTGCTCCCAGAGGTGGTTCCGCACGTCCTCGCGGGCGAGGTTGAGCACGAGCTGGTTGCGGAACTCGGTGCGGGTGCGGCCCCGGTGGTGCTGCACCCACTCCGGATGGGCCCGGTAGAGATCGCTGTCGGCGTTGACCATCTCCGGCTCGACCCAGATCCCGAACTGCATGCCGAGCGCGTGCACCTCGTCCGCGAGCGGCTTCAGGCCGCCGGGGAAGCGGTCGGGGTTGGGCGTCCAGTCGCCGAGCCCGGCGCGGTCGCTGGTGCGCCGCCCGAACCAGGCGTCGTCCACCACGAAGAGCTCGACGCCCATGGCCGCGGCCCGCTGGGCGAGCGCGCGCTGCTGCTCCTCGCAGACGTCGAAGCCGGTGGCCTCCCAGGAGTTGTAGAGGACCGGCCTGCTCTCGTGGGCGTCGGGGACGACCCGGTCGCGCTGCCAGGCGTGCCAGGCGCGGCTGGCCCCGCCGAAGCCGCCGTCGCTCCACAGCCCGGCGAAGACGGGAGAGGTGTAGGACTGGCCGGGCGCGAGGCGCAGCAGCCCCGAGTCGTCGTAGCCGGCCCCGCCGGTGATCTGGACCAGGCCGTCGGGCAGCTGCTGCACGGAGATCCGCCATGATCCGGACCAGCCGAGCGCGCAGCCGTACACCTCGCCCCGCTCCTCGGTGGCCCCGTCCGCGTCCAGGGCGACCCAGGGCAGGTGCTGGTGCCCGGTGTGCCCGCGGCGGCTGCCGATCACCTTCTCGCCGTACGTCAGCGGCGACCGTACGAGCAGCGACTCGGCCGCCCAGCGGCCGTGCAGCTGGCTCAGCCGCCAGGCGTCGCGCTGGGGCAGCGTCCAGGCGGCGGCGTCGGCCCGCAGCAGCTCCAGGTCGGGCCCCTCGCCCTCGTGGGCGACGGTGGTCCAGCGCTCGACGACGTCCGCGTCGTCGCGCATCCGCCAGTGCAGGGTGAGCACGAGGCCGTGCACGGCGTCGGCGAAGCGCAGCCGCAGCTCGTCCGGGGCGGCGTCGGTCTCGGCGCCGGCGAAGGTCCACTCGGTGCCGCGGACCTCGTCGGCGCGGACGGAGAGCGCGGGCCTGACGAACCGCGGCCCGCCCTCGACGGGATACTCCTCGTGCCCGTCGAGCGGCGACTCGAAGGGCCAGTACGGCGGCGGCTCCTGGGCGGCGAGCGCCTCGGCGTCGGCGGCGGAGATCCGCGGCCCCCAGTGGATGTGGAGCAGTTCGTCGGCGTGTGTCAGACACAGCGCATAACTGCTGGTGGATCCGGAGAGAACCCACGTACGTCCGTTGCCCACGCTCTGGATCATGCCGACCTCTCAGATATGCACAGGTTCGAACAGGCCCGCACATCATCGGACGGCTACGGTCGTCCGGGCAACGCCCTTGCCGGGACGCCCCGAGACACGTGGCCTACGCATCGATGTCGTATCGTCGGGAAACCCGCCATCGTCGGCGATCAGCGCCGACGGCAGTTCACTTCAGGAGCCACAGTGACGCAGCAGCTGCCGCAGGTACCGTCGACAGAGCCCGAGCTGGCCGGGGTGCGCAACTTCCGCGACGTCGGCGGACTGCCGACCGGGGACGGCGGACGCGTGCGGCACGGCCGGCTCTTCCGCAGCGGCCATCTCGCGCACGCGACCGAGAGCGACGCGGCGTTCCTGTCGACGCTGGGGCTGCACACGATCTTCGACTTCCGCAACGCCGCCGACCAGAAACTGGAGGGGCCCGACGTCGAGCTGCCCGGCGTGCGCAATGTGAACCTGCCGCTCAGCGACCCGGCGGACGGCGCGGAGTTCTGGAAGATGGTCCGCGACGGCGACCTCGACCAGCTCAAGGCGATACTCGCCGACGGCAAGGCTGCCGGCCGGATGACGGCCTCGTACCGCTCGATCATCACGCAGCGGACGGCCGAGCACAGCAGGGTCCTGCACGCGCTCGCCGAGGACAGCGTCCCGGCCCTGATGCACTGCGCGGCGGGCAAGGACCGGGCCGGCATCTCGATCGCCGTGTCGCTGCTCGCGGTCGGCGTGGAGCGCGACGCCATCGAGGCGGACTACCTCAAGTCCAATGACCCGCACCGGCGTTATGTGGTGCGCCGCAGCGACGACTCCCCGGCCGGCATGTCCCCCGAGGTGATGGAGCTGCTCAGCCCGCTGTTCGACGCGCGCGCCGAGTACCTCGACGCGGCCTTCGACACGATCGCGCAGACCTGGGGCACCACCGAGCGCTACCTCAGCGAGGGGCTCAAGGTGAGCCCCGAGACCCGTGAGCGGCTCCGTGAGCGGCTGATCGACCGCGCCTGAGGCGACCTCCGAGGCTGCGGCTACCCGCGATGCGGGCCTCACTCGCCGCCGAGCGTGAACAGCAGGTAGAGGAAGGCGGCGAACACATGGCCCGCCACCAGATAGGCGAACAGCCTGATCACCAGGCCCCTGGGGAACTTGCTCTCCTGAGAACTGCCTGACATGGCGGGTACTCCTCACGCGTGCGGGTGGGAATGCGGGTCGGGGCTCTGCAGCAGCGTGTGCACGAAGAGCAGCTCGGCGCCCTCGGGCACGGCCGCCGCGATGCGGTGCGGGGTGAGGGAGTCGAAGTGCGCGCTGTCCCCTGGGGACAGCTCGTGCACGACGTCCCCCAGCGTCAGCCGGAGCCGCCCGGCCAGGACGTACAGCCACTCCTCGCCGGGGTGCACGCGCACCAGGTCGCCCTGGGCGCCGTACGGCACCTTCACGCGCAGCGCCTGCATGGCGCGGCCGGGGCCGCCGGCTCTGCGGTAGCTCCAGCCGTCGGCCTCGGCCGGGCCCATGCGGCCGGCCCGGACGACGGGCTCGGACTCCGGGGGCTTCTCGCCGAGCAGCTCGGAGACGGTCGTACCGTAGACGCGGGCGAGCCCGAGCAGCATCGGCAGCGAGGGCTGCCGACGTCCGGTCTCCAGCCGGGACAGGTGCGCCGGGGAGAGCTCCGCGCGCTGGGCCGCCGCCTCCAGGGTGAGCCCGCGGCGCCGGCGCAGCGCCCGTAGCTGCGGAGCGACGTGCGGCAGCGTCTCCTGCGACGCCTCGCCCGCCGCGTCGGCGGGGTGTCGGGGGTCCGGAGGGCGTCCTCCGGGGGAGCTGGACATGTCCCCATTGGGCCAGTCTTTTTCCTCCGAGGCAAATATCTTGCCTCAGAGGCAAATCGCACAGTGCAGGACCGACCCGACGGTCGGCGTCTCAGCGGCCCGCGACCGCCTGCTTCACCAGCGTCCGGCCGAAGTCCCACATCAGCCCGCCGCTGCCGTGGGCGTCGTCCATCACCGCGGCGAACGCCTCGACGAAGCGGTCGACTTCCTTCTCTCCGATGGTCAACGGCGGAATCAGCTTGATCACTTCCATGTGGTCGCCGGAGACCTGGGTGAGGATCCGGTGCTTCTGCAGCAGCGGCACGACGACCATCTGCGCGAAGAGCCCCTTGCGGGCGGCCTGCAGCATCGTCCAGCGGCTGCGCAGTTTGATCGACTCCGGCCGGCCGAACTCGATGCCGATCATCAGCCCGCGCCCGCGCACCTCGTGCAGCAGCTCATAGCGGTCCACCAGCGCGGCCAGCCGCGACCTCAGCAGCTCCCCGGTCACCCGCGCGTTCGCCACCACGTGCTCGTCCTCCAGGACCGAGAGCACCGCGAGCCCCGCGGCCATCGCCTGCGCGTTGGAGCCGAAGCTGGCCGAGTGCACCAGCACCCGGTCCATCGACGAGTAGACCTTCTTGAAGATCCAGTCCTTGCCGAGGGTCGCGCCGACCGGCACATAGCCGCCCGAGAGCGCCTTGGCCACGCAGATCAGGTCGGGCTCGACGCCCGCCTCGAACTCGTACGCGTAGAAGTCCCCGGTCCGGCCGAGACCGGTCTGCACCTCGTCGGCGATCAGCAGCGCCCGGTGCCGGTGGAGCAGCTCCTGCGCGGCGTACAGGAATCCGGGCGGCGTCGGGTGCACGCCCTTGCCCTGGACGGGCTCCACCACGAAGGCCGCCACATCGCCGCGCAGCAGCTCCCGCTCCAGCGCGGCCAGATCGCCGAGCTCGATCGCGGTGTCCGGCAGCAGCGGCTCGAAGCCGTCCCGGAAGCCCGCCTCCCCGTTGACCGACAGCGACCCGGTCGTCAGCCCGTGGAAGGCGTGGGCGCAGTACAGGATCCTGGGCTTCCCGGTCGCGTACCGGGCGAACTTCAGCGCGGTCTCGACGGCCTCCGTGCCGCTGTTGCCGAAGAACACCCGGTCAAGATGCGGGCTGTGCGCCAGCAGCCTCTCCGCGAGCAGCCCGGGCAGCGGCTGGCAGTCGAAGCGGGTGAGGTCCGCCAGCGACGCGTCGAGGACGTCGTGCAGCGCCTTGCGTACGACGGGGTGGTGCCGGCCCAGGCCCATCACGCCGAAGCCGGCGAGCATGTCGAGGTAGTCGTTGCCGTCGGCGTCCCAGAAGTAGGCGCCCTCGGCGCGCTCGTAGACCTTGTCGAAGCCGATGGTGTGCAGCATGCGCGGCAGCTGGTGGTTGAGGTGCCGTGCGTGCAGTTCGTAGCGCTCGGCCCCGCGCTCGGCGAGGAGACTCGCCAGATCGAAGCCCTTGGTCGGCTCGGACATTCCTCAGCTCTCCTTGACTGCCATGGCGGCACTGATCCGTCCCGCGATTTCCACCGGTGTGAGCCCGATGTCGGCCAGCACCTCGCCGCGCTTGGCGTGCGCGAGGAACTGCTCGGGGATGCCGAAGGTGCGCAGCGGCACGTCGGTGCCCGCGTCGCGCAGCGCCTGTCCGACGGCCGAGCCGACGCCGCCGCTGCGGCTGTTGTCCTCCACCACGGCCACCAGCCGATGGCGGGCGGCGAGCGGCGCGAGCTGTTCGTCGACGGGCTTGACCCAGCGCGGGTCGACGACCGTGCAGTGGATCCCGCGGCCCTGGAGCAGCTCGGCTGCCTGGAGGCAGACGGAGGCGAGCGCGCCGACCGACACCAGCAGCACCTCGGCGTCCGCGGGGTCGTCGGGGCGCCGCAGGACGTCCATCCGGCCGATCCGGAGCACCGCGTCGACCGACTCGCCGACCGACTCCTTCGGGAAGCGGAGCACGGTCGGCGCGTCGCGGACCTCGACGGCCTCGCGCAGCTCCTCGCGCAGCCGCTCGGCGTCTCGCGGGGCGGCGATCCGCAGGCCCGGCACGCACTGGAGGATCGACATGTCCCACATGCCGTTGTGGGAGGGCCCGTCCACGCCGGTGACGCCGGCCCGGTCCAGGACGAAGGTCACTCCGCACTTGTGCAGGGCGACGTCCATCAGCAGCTGGTCGAAGGCCCGGTTGAGGAAGGTGGCGTACACGGCGACCACCGGGTGCAGCCCGCCGGTGGCGAGCCCGGCCGCGGAGACCGCGGCGTGCTGCTCGGCGATGCCGACGTCCCAGACCCGCTCGGGGAACCGCTCGGCGAACTCGGTCAGCCCGACCGGGTGCAGCATCGCCGCGGTGATCGCCACCACGTCGGGCCGCTCGGCGCCGATGGCGGCGATCTCCTCGCCGAACACCGAGGTCCACGAGGGCCCGTTGGAGGGCGCCAGCGGCTCGCAGGTGAGCGGGTCCATGACGCCGACCGTGTGGAAGCGGTCGGCCTCGTCCTGGAGCGCCGGCTGGTAGCCGCGGCCCTTCTCGGTCAGACAGTGGACCAGGACCGGCCCGTGGAATCGCTTGGCGCGGCGCAGCGCGGACTCGACGGCGGCGACGTCGTGCCCGTCGATCGGCCCTACGTACTTCAGGCCCAGGTCCTCGAACATGCCCTGCGGCGCGAAGGCGTCCTTGAAGCCCTTCTTCGCCCCGTGCAGCGACTCGTACAGCGGCCTGCCGACGAGGGGGGTGTGCTGGAGCACGTCCTTGCCCCAGGCCAGCACGCGCTCGTAGCCGTCGGTGGTGCGCAGGGTGGCGAGGTGGTTGGCGAGCCCGCCGATGGTGGGGGCGTAGGAGCGCTCGTTGTCGTTGACGACGATGATCAGCGGGCGGTCCTTGGCGGCGGCGATGTTGTTGAGCGCCTCCCAGGCCATGCCGCCGGTCAGCGCGCCGTCCCCGACGACCGCGACGACGTGGTCCTTGCGGCCGAGCACCTGATGCGCCTTGGCCAGTCCGTCGGCCCAGCCGAGCACGGTGGAGGCGTGGGAGTTCTCGATGACGTCGTGCTCGGACTCCTCGCGGGAGGGATAGCCCGACAGGCCGCCCTTGCCGCGCAGCTTGGAGAAGTCCTGCCGGCCGGTGAGCAGCTTGTGTACGTAGCTCTGATGTCCCGTGTCCCACAGGATGCGGTCGGCGGGCGAGTCGAAGACCCGGTGCAGGGCCACGGTCAGCTCCACCACCCCGAGGTTGGGGCCGAGGTGTCCCCCCGTCCTGGCCACCGCGTGGACCAGGAACTCCCTGATCTCCTGGGTGAGCTCGCCGAGCTCCGCACAGGTCAGCGCCTTGAGATCGCGCGGCCCCCGGATGGTCTCCAGTATCGTCACGGTCGGACCCCCTTCACATGCTGTTCAGCTCACGGTGACGGCGGGCGGCCCGGACGCCGCCCCTGCGTCCTCCATTGACTCCGCGATCTTGAGCGCCTCTTCGACGAGGGTCTCGACGATCTTCGACTCCGGGACCGTCTTGATCACCTCGCCCTTGACGAAGATCTGCCCCTTGCCGTTGCCCGACGCCACGCCCAGATCAGCCTCGCGCGCCTCGCCCGGACCGTTCACCACACAGCCCATCACCGCCACGCGCAGCGGCACCTCCATGCCGTCCAGACCCGCCGCCACCTGGTCGGCCAGCTTGTACACGTCCACCTGCGCACGCCCGCACGACGGACACGAGACGATCTCCAGACGCCGCTGCTTGAGGTTCAGGGACTCCAGGATCTGCAGCCCCACCTTGACCTCCTCCGCCGGCGGCGCCGACAGCGACACCCGGATCGTGTCCCCGATCCCCTCGCTCAGCAGCGCCCCGAACGCCACCGCGGACTTGATCGTGCCCTGGAACGCCGGACCCGCCTCCGTCAC
>NZ_JBFAYB010000177.1:0-7869 GCF_040681075.1 Streptomyces sp. NPDC051907
GCCTGGGTCGCCACCATCGTCATGTTCTGCTATGTCACCGTGCACAACGTCGAGCACCGGATCGTCAAGGTCCCCGAGGGCCTGCGCAAGGGCCTGCTCGAGTTCCCCTGGGTTCCGCCGGTGCTCTGGATCGGCGTCATCGGCATGCTGATCCTGACCCGCTGGTGGGACTTCTGGACCAGCTGACACAGCTCGCACCACAGGGGAGGACCCCGGCGCCCAGGCGCCGGGGTCCTCCTGTGTCAGCGCTGTGTTCAGCGGTTGTTGGCGCCGTTGCCCGACAGAATCGGGATGTTGCTGAGGACGTGCGACAGCGGCTCGTCGCCCTTGGCCTGGGTGGAGTTCTCGGTGCACTGCTGGTTCTGCGGGCCGCCCGAGAGGATCGGGACGTCCTGGACGGTGATCGGCACGCCGCCGAGGAGGGAGCCGATGTTGGCCTTGGCGGGGAGGGCGATGCACGGCTTGTTGAAGGAGCCCTGGATGAGACCGATCTGCGGGCTCATGTTGCCGTACGTCTCGAAGTTGCCGTACGTCTGGTGCGCGCCGTTGCCGCTCAGCGACGTCGTGCCACCGTCGTTGCCGATGGCCATAGCCTGCGGCGCCATCGCCGCGCCCGCAGCAGCAACGGAGAGGGTGACCGCCGCGGTCGCCATAACCTTCTTGAGCATGTGTCGTCCTTCTGTCGCGTGGATGCCCGTTTCCGGAGCTCCCTGGACAACTACCACCTCGGAGGATTAGTTCTCCCCGGTCACCCGGATGGCCCGCATTATGCATACCGGCCGGCCGTTCCCACGGCCTTGCGCTCGTCGGGGTATTGGGCCGAATAGGGGCTACCGGCGGCGCGGGCCGTGTCATCTCTATCGGCAATCCGTTTCGATCGGTGTGAGCCCCGTGGTGGGCACAACGTCGAACAGAAGGTGCTATTTCCATGAAGACTGCCAAGAAGGCCGCCCTGGTGCTCGCCGCCGCCGGTCTCGCCGCCGGTGCGTCCGCTGGCTCCGCGTTCGCCGACGCCGACGCCAAGGGCGTGGCCGCCCACTCGCCCGGCGTCCTCTCCGGCAACCTGATCCAGGTCCCGATCCACATTCCGATCAACATCTGCGGCAACACCCTGAACGGCGCCGCCGCCCTGAACCCGGCGTTCGGCAACGTCTGCTTCAACGACTGATCGGGTCGCGCCGCACAAGGGTGGTCCCACCGGCCCGGAGCCGATGGGACCACCCTTTTCGCTGCTCGCCGCGGCAGCAGAACGGGAGGGGGCGCGGCTGCTCGGACGCACCCCCTCCCGACCCCTCCGACCACGCGAACACGCGAACACGCGGACAGATGCGGCTGGTTCAGCCGCCCAGCTCGACGCCGCCCAGCAGCGGAGTGGCCTTGCCGGCCGTCTGGAGGACCTTCTCGGGCGCGTCGCCCCTGACGTTGTTGAGGTCGGTCGCGGCGTCGGCGGTCTGACCGACCACGGAGCCGTCGCTCGCCAGGTCCAGAGCCGGCTGCGAGGTGAGGGTGTCAACGCCCTTGGTGAGGCTCATGGGCGGCATTCCCGACGCGTTCGCGGCGAGCGCGGGAGAGGCCGCGGCTCCCATCGCGACCACGGAACCGGCGACGATTGCGGCAACCCTCGAGTACTTCATCTTTTCGCATCCCTTTCTCCGGTGGCGTTCGTCGCCGCCGTCGACATGGGTAACGAGTCCTGCGAGTGAGGGAAACCCCTGCTTCATGGGGTTTCTCGCATGCCACACCAACGACGGTATGCGGAGATCCTCGTATCGCCTGCTCGTGCGCCGACGGCTTTTCGGGCAGGCGCTCGGAGCACGCAAAGCCGGGCCGGTCCGCTGTGCGGACGGCCCGGCGGGTCTGCTGCGGTGCGAGATCAGGCGTTCACACAGGCGTTGCCGAACGTCGGGTTCAGCAGGGCGATGATGTTCACCGTGTTGCCGCAGACGTTGACCGGGACGTGGACCGGGAGCTGGATGAGGTTGCCGGACAGGACGCCGGGCGAGTGGGCGGCGACGCCCTCCGCGTGCGCGCCGCCGTGAGCGGAGGCGACGCCCGCACCGCCCATGACCATCGCGGTTCCAGCAGCGGCCATGACACCCGTCTTGACGAGCTTCTTCATCGCCCAATTCCTTTCGGTTCGAACAGCAAGGCACTGAGGTAACGAGCCTGTGCCGCCGAGGATGTGCTCAGTCCCTCGATTTCCTCCCCGCGCGGGCTCGGTCGGCGTAGCGCCGGATGGGCGTACCGGGGCTGGATCTTTGCCGTATCCGGGTGACGCGGGCCGGTGGCGCGAGCGCGTCTGACGCGTTTTGCAAAGTCCGGTCTGACAACATGCACTCCTGTTTTGTCACCTTGATCGACATGGAGAGCCAGTCATGCCGAAGTCGACGGGCTTCGCTGCGCGAGGCACTCTGGGAGCACTGTCCTTTCTGGCGCTTTCGGCCGCTCCACTGCCCGCCGCGGCCGTCCCGGCGCCCGAGGAATCCTCCCGGATTTCCTTCACCCAGCGCTACCACGCCGTGCACCGCGGCGGAATCGTCCGAGCCGCCAACTCGGCCATCACCTGCCGGACTCCGAAATCCACCGCGGTGGCGCCGTGCTCGTCCGTCCGCAAAGGATCCGCGGCCGCCAACAACGATTTCGACATGTTCTACATCGACGAGGACTCCGACCCCAACACATACAACTCGAGCCGCGGCGAGCTCGTCGTTCCGCGTGAATCCCGGGTCAGCTACGCGAGGCTGTACTGGGGCGGGAACCTGCGGGTCGGCGAGCAGAAGCCGCCCGAGGACAACGGGCGCGTACTGATCGCCGAGCCGGGCGGCCAGTACAAGGAAGTGCTGGCCGACACCCGTGTCGCGCACCGCGACGCCGACGGCGCCGACGCCTTCCAGGCCTCGGCGGACATCACCCGGCTGGTGCGCAGGAGCGGGTCGGGGCTCTACACCGTGGCTCAGGTCAACGTGGCCATGGGCCATTCGAAGGCCGGCTCGTGGGGCGGCTGGACGATGGTCGTCGCCTACGAGAACGAGTCGGAGCCGATGCGTCACCTCGCCATCTGGGACGGCTTCGAGACGATGAGCGCCGACCGCAGGCGGCACACGCTCAGACTGAAAGGCCTGAACATTCCGGCGAACGCCTCGGGGCGCGCCGGAATCGTCGCCTACGACGGAGACCGGGGCGTCCGCGGCGATTCGGTGAGCGCGCGGTCCGGAAAAGAGAAGTTCGTCGCGCTCGCCGACCGGGCCAACCCCGACGACGACATCATGAACTCGACCATCACCGATGTGGGTCGATCCGGAATCCGCCGGCAGCCGGGATATCTCAATGCGCTCGGCTACGACTCCGACGTATTCAGCATCAAGCCCGCCCTGAAAAAGGGCGCATCGACTCTCGACTTCCGGTTCGACGCCGAAAGAGCCGGATACTACCTCGGCGTTCTCTTCGTACAGGCAGACTCTCGCCGCTGAGTTCCGCGGCGGCGGCGCTGCCCGTCCGAACCAGATCTACAGTCCACGTACGAAGAGAGCCGCACGTGCCGCATAGAAGTCGGGCTGAGAAAGGCCAGCTGACGGTTTTTCACCTGGTTCAGCCGGTGGACGGGGGAGTCGCACGCGTCGTCGCCGACCTGGTCCGCGCCCAGGTCGCCGAGGGCATCGAGACGGTCGTCGGCTGCCCGCCGGGCGGGGAGCTGGCGGCCGAGGCGGCCGCGGCCGGCGCACGCGTGCACAGCTGGCCGGCCGTGCGCGCTCCCGGCCCTCAGCTCGCCAGGGAGGTCCTCACGGCCGCCCGGCTGATCCGCGAGAGCGGGCCGCATCTGGTCCACGCGCACAGCGCCAAGGCGGGACTGGCCGGGCGCCTCGCCGTACGCGGACGGCTGCCCACCGTCTTCCAGCCGCACGCCTGGTCCTTCGACGCGGTCGAGGGGAAGACGGCGGCGCTGGCGCTGAAGTGGGAGCGGTACGGGACCCGTTGGAGCACCCGCACCCTGTGCGTCAGCGAGACCGAGCGGCGCGCGGGCGAGAAGGCGGGCATCGCCGCCCGCTGGTCCGTGATCCACAACGGCATCGACTTCGACCGCTTCCGCCCCGACGACGACGGCTCGGCACGGGCGTCCGCGCGGGCCGCCCTGCCCTCCCTGGCCGGGCTCCCCGCCGAGGCGCCGCTCGTCGTCTGCGTCGGGCGGCTCTGCCGGCAGAAGGGCCAGGACGTCCTGCTGCGGGCGTGGCGGCAGGTCGTGGCGGCTGTGCCGCAGGCCCGGCTGGCGCTCGTCGGGGACGGGCCCGACCGGGCGGCGCTGGAGCGCCTCGCCCCGGCCGACGTGGTGTTCGCCGGGGCCAGCAGGGACGTACGGCCGTGGCTCCACGCGGCGGACCTCGTCGTCCTCCCCTCGCGCTGGGAGGGCATGGCCCTCGTCCCCCTCGAGGCCATGGCCTGCGGCCGGCCGGTCGTCGTCTGCGACGTCAGCGGGGCCAGGGAGAGCCTGCCGCCCGGCCACGAGGCCCACGCCCTGGCGCCCCCCGACGATCCGCGGGCCCTCGCCACAGCCCTCGTCGCCCTGCTCGCCGACCCGCCGCTCCGGCAGGAGCTCGGCCGCCAGGCCCAGGCCCACACCCGGTCCGCCTACGACGTCCGCACCACCGCCGCGGCCGTATCCGGCCTCTACCAGGAACTTCTCTGCCTGTCCCAACCCATGACGAGGAAGCGCACCAAGCGATGACGACGGAGAGTGCCCACGCGCCCCACCCATCCCAGGCGACAGCCGTGCAGCACCGCTCGGCGCCCTCGATCCACCCGCCCCGCGGTGCCGCCGGCCGCTCCGCGCCCCTTCGCCCGCGCGACGTCGGCGGACGGGGCCCGGTCATCGGGCTGGTCGTCGCCGACACCCTCGCCATCGGCGCGGCCGTGGCGCTCGTGCCCGGAGTGCCGCGCCCCGAGCTGCTGTTCGTGCTGCTCGCCGCGGTGCAGCCGGCGCTGCACGGCTGCCGCGGCCTGTACCGGGCGAGCCTGTCCCCGTCGGCGCTCGCCGAACTCCCCGCCCTGCTCGGCCTGGCGCTCATCCAGTGGTTCGCCGTGACCGAGGTCGTCGCGGCGTACGACTCCCGCTCCGCCATCGGCTGGGCCGCGCTCGGCTCCGCCGTGGCCGTGCACGCGCTGCTCGCCTGCGCGGCCAGAGGCGCCGTCTTCCACGGCCGGCGCCGCCGAGCCGCCCGCCGGCCGCAGTCGGCCCTCATCGTGGGCCGCGGGCCCGTCGCCCACCAGCTGACCGCGGCCCTCTACGAGCACAGCGGCTACGGACTCCGCCCGGTCGGCCGGGTCGACCCCGGCCACCCGGGCGCCGCCGACCCCGAGCCGCTGCCCGTCCTCGTCACCCCCGAGGACGTCAGCCGCGCCGTCATCCAGAACTCCGTGCGGCACGCCGTCTTCACCGGCCCGCCCGAGGCCGCCCCCGACACCGCCGCGCTCGTCGAGCTCTTCTCCCAGCACCGCTGCCGGCTGTGGACCGTCGACGGCGGGGCCGCCGCCTCAGACGCCCACCGCAGGCCGCAGACCGCCGAACACCTGTGGGGATTCTCCGTACAGCCCCTGAACGGCGGCCTCCACCGGCCGGTCGCGCGCGCCGCCAAGCGCGCCATGGACGCGCTGCTGGCCGCCCTCGCCCTGGTCGCCACGGCGCCGCTGATGGCCGTGTGCGCTCTGGCCGTACGGCTCTCCGACGGCCCCGGGGTGATCTTCCGGCAGGAGCGGATCGGGCTCGACGGCCGTCCGTTCACGCTGCTGAAGTTCCGTACGATCGCCCCGGTCGACGAGCACGAGTCCGCGACCCGCTGGAGCGTCGCCCTCGACCAGCGCATGAGCGTCACCGGCGGTCTGCTGCGCCGCTCCTCCCTCGACGAGCTGCCCCAGCTGTGGAACGTGCTGCGCGGCGACATGAGCCTGGTGGGGCCGCGGCCGGAACGCCCGTACTTCGTCGCCAAGTTCAGCCGCGCCCACCCCGGCTACCAGGCCCGCCACCGTATGCCCGTCGGCATCACCGGGCTCGCCCAGATCAACGGACTGCGCGGGGACACCTCCATCGAGGACCGCGCCCGCTTCGACAACCACTACATCGACTCCTGGTCCCCCTGGCAGGACGTATGCATCCTGGCGCGGACCGCCGCCTCGCTCTTCCGCCTCGGAGGCAGCTGACCATGGCCTACGCATGGGCCGCCGCGCCCGCGTTCCCCCGCCTCCGCCCGCACCCCCGGCTCCGGCGACTGCTCGTACTGCTGCCCCTGCTCGCCACGGTGCTGCTGCTGGCCGCCCCGATCCAGCCGGCCGGCGCCGGCGCGGGGCTGGGCGGCAAGGTCACTCCGGCCGACGCGGCCTCGGGGCTGCTGGTGATCTGGTGTCTGGTGCGCGTGCTGCGCCGCCGATCCCGGCCGCTCTCGCCTCTCGCGGCCCTCGTCCTCGCCCTCCCCGTGGTCGGGATCGCCGTGGCCACGGTCACCGCCGCCGACCCGGCGGCGGCGCTGCCCGGCTTCGTCCGCTACCTCCAGGTCTTCGTGCTGGTGCCGGCCGCCGTCGTGCTCCTGGTCAGGGACGCGACCGACTTCCGAGCCGTCACCGGCGCCCTGGTCGCGCTGGCGCTCGCACAGGGGGCGCTGGGCGTCTACCAGTACGCCACCGGCACGGGCGCCTCCTATATGGGCGCGGACGTCCGGGCCGTGGGGACCTTCGGGCCGTCCGACGTGATGGGGATGGCCACCGTCGTGTCGTACGGCATCCTGGCGGCGGCCGCGCTGGCTCTGCGCACTCCCAAGGACGCGCCGTCGTGGCTGCGGCCCTGCGCGCTCGCCGCCGCGGCCGCGCTGGTGGTGCCGCTCGCGCTGTCCTTCAGCCGGGGCGCGTGGATCGCCACGGCGCTCGCCGCATTCGCCGTCATCGTGCTGACCGGACTGCGGCAGGCGGTGCGCGCGCTGGCCGTGCTGGCCGCCCTCGGCGTGGTGCTCGTCGGCGGCTTCGGCATCGGCTCCGAGATGATCTCCCAGCGGCTGACCAGCATCACCCAGGTCGCCGACGCCCCCGACCAGTCCGTCACCGACCGGTACACCATGTGGGCCGCCGCCGCGAGCATGTGGCGCGAGGAGCCGGCGGCGGGCGTCGGCCTCAAGGGGTTCCCCGCCCACCGCGACGGGCACGCCTCCATCGGCCTCTCCGCGGGCAGCGACACGGCGGGCGCGGGCCGCGCCTACCGCAAGCAGCCGCTGCTGTCGCCGCACAACATGTATCTGCTGGTGCTCAGCGAGCAGGGGCTGATCGGCCTCACCGCGTTCCTCGGCAGCCTGTCGGCGGTGCTGGTGGGCAGCGTGCGCCGGCTGTCGCGTGCGCGGCGGACGCGCGGGGCCGCGACGGACTGCGGACTCGCCGCCGTCGGGCTGATGACCTGGCAGACCGTCGACTTCCTGTACGCGGACATCGGCGGGCCCTCGACCGTGCTCACCGGGGTCGTCCTCGGTCTGGCCGCCTGGTGGGCGCTGGCGGAACCGGACGAGGCGATCGCCACTTGAACGCGCACGACGCCACGGCCGCCGTCGAGGGCCCGGTCGAGGGTCCGGTCGAGGGCCCCGGCCGAGGCTCGGGGGGACGCGCGCTCGCGGGGTCGGCGGCGGGGCCGGTCGCGAGCCGCTCAGACGTACCCGCGCAGGGACTCGCGCAGGGATCCGTGCCGGGATTCGCCCAGGGATTCCTGCCGGGATCCGTAGACGGCTCATCCGTGGAGGGCTCATCCGTGCAGGGATCCGCGCACGCGTCCGCCCAACAGAGGGCCGCCCAACAGGCCGCCGCCCAGCAGGCCGCCCCCGAGAGCGGGCCGCCGAAGCTCGGCCG
>NZ_JBFAYB010000178.1:0-7633 GCF_040681075.1 Streptomyces sp. NPDC051907
GCCGGACGCGCGGAGCCCCGGGGGCGCGCCGCCTGCCAGGCGCCGCGCCCCCAGGGCTCGGGGCACCCGGCGACGGCGTCGACGACCCAGGCCTCGTCGCAGCCGCCGCACCGACGTCGCCGCCACCCCCCGCCCTCGCCGGCGCCGCACCGGCGGCCGTCACGCTTCGGCGAGAGCCTCCATCAGCTCCTCGTTGTAGAACTCGTCGATCGTGCAGACCCCGGACAGTGTCGCGAAGTAGCGGTCCACCAGCCGCTGGTTGGCGGAGATGGTCTTGAGGAAGGAGATCCGCTCCTCGGGGACCTGGAGCTCCGCCACGTTCAGGGTGCTGCGGTAGAACTCCAGGAACCTCTCCTTCAGGCCCGCCGCATAGCGACGGCCCGCCGCCGCGAGCGCCGTCGGGTCGTGGAGATCCTGGCCGATGTGATCGGCGAGCATCTGCGCCTGGACGAAGGCGTCGGTGATCCCCCGCGCCGCGATCGAGTCCTTGTGGTGGGCGGCGTCGCCGACGAGCGCCCACCCCGGGCCGGACGCCTGCCGGATGAAGTTGAGCTGTTCGCCGGTGCCGTAGAGCCGCTCGACCTGACGGGCCGAGGACATCCGCTCGCTCAGCCCGGGGGCCGTGGTGCGGATGGCCTCCAGGTAGGCCGACTGGGCGTCGGTGCGCACCTGGGAGAACTCCGCCTGCGGGAAGTACGCCATCACGAGCGTGCACCCGTTGTTGGTCGGGCCGGCGCCGACCCACCGGCCGGGCCGCTCGTACAGCTCGAAGTGCGCGGGCAGACCCTCCCAGTAGCTGTAGTACGTGCAGGTCATGGGCGGGTTCTCGACGATCGTCGGTGCCCCGGCCAGCCGCGCGACCGCCGACCGCATGCCGTCCGCCCCGACGACCAGACGCGCGCGCTCGGCGAACTCGACGCCGTCGGCCGTCTTGATCCGCACACCGGCGACCCGGTCGCCCTCGTGGACCAGCCCGGTGACCGTGCAGCCCTCGCGGAACTCCGCCCCGGCCTCGACCGCGGCGCCGGCGAGGATCGGGTCGAGTACGAAGCGTCTGGGCCCGTACGTCGTGCTGTGCCCGTCGTGCGGCAGCAGGGAGCCTTCCAGCCGGACGCCCGCGGTCTCGTAGCTGATCCGGTCGATGGGCGGGCAGTCGGTGGCTCGTATCCGCTCCAGCAGGCCCCAGCGGCCGAGCAGTGCGACCCCCGGCTGGTGAAGGTAGTGGGAGGAGAGCTTGTCCTGCGGAAAGCGGGCCTTCTCCAGCAGCAGGACCCGGTATCCCGCACGGGCCATGAGCATTGCCGTCGGCGCCCCCGCACAGCGCGCCCCCACCACGATCACGTCGTACACGACGTCTCCCTCTTCCTCGAAGCCGAAAGACCGAACTGCCTTACGCGGCAGGGCCTTTGGCCGCCACGCTGCCATGTGATCCGGCGGAGTCAGAGCTTCCCTCTCCGACCGCCTCGCCCGTGTCGTCCGGCTCCCGGCCGAGGAAGGCGAAGCCCACGATCGCGGCGCCCCGCAGCAGATCGCTCAGTCCGCGAGACTCCTGAAACCGCGGACTCGGACCGCCGCGTCGACGCCTCCGCCGAACTCTCCGCTCTCCCGGCGCCCTTGACGCCCCCGCCCCGCGAATCGACACTCGGGGGCGGGAGACCGAGGGGACGGACAGAACGCCATGAAGGATTCAGCGACAGAGACGGGCTCGGCCGTCCGGCCGCCGCTGTTGCTCACCTCGCGGCGTCATATCGATCTGCTGCGCGTCTGCAGCGCCGCGAGTCTGAGCTGAGCCCGCGGGCGGCCGTGCGGCCGTATCACGCGCACCGCGCGTACCGCGGGACCCGCTGACTCCTTCTCCGTCCCGCCCGGCTCGCCCGTTTCTCCGTGCGCCGCAGCGCCCTCGCCCTGCCGCGCGTCGTCGTCGTACGTCCGTGATCGAACAGACCCAGGGAGACGTATGTCCGCCACATCTCCGGCAGCCGCCCCGGCCTTCCGCGGCCGTATCGGACGCGACGTGCGCAGCGGCCACTACGCCGTGCCGCACCGCTACCGGCTCCATCTGTCCCCGCCCTGCCCCGACTCGCTGCGGATCGCCGTCACCCACAGCCTGCTCGGACTCGACGACGTCCTGCCCGTCGACCTGCTGCCCGCCGTGCCCGACGGGCCCGAGGGCGGGTTCCGGGCGCTGGAGGCGCTGTACGAGGCGAGTTCGCACCATCACAGCGGACCCGCGGCCGCCCCCGCGCTCAGCGACGCGTGGACCGGGCGAATCGTCAGCACCCACGCCCCGGACATCCTGCGCGACCTCGCCCTGCGGTTCGGCGCCGGAGGGCCGGATCTGTATCCGTACGCCATGGGGGAGCGCCTCGACGCCGTCAGCGCGCTGTGCGTCGAGCGCATCGACGACGCGGCGCAGACCGCCGGACGGCTCGGGATCGCGGGAGCGGCCCATGAGGAGCCCCTCGGCGTGCTGCTCGACGCCCTCGGATCGGTGGAGCGCTGCCTGAGCTCCCAGGAGTATGTGCTGGGCGACGGGCCGACCGCCGCCGACGTCCAACTCTGGGTCACCCTGGTCCAGTTGGACACCGTGCACCGCTGGCACCTGGACGCCGATGCGGTCGACCGGATCGCCGACCACCCGTCCCTGTGGTCCTACTCCCGGCGGCTCGCCGCCGATCCCTCCTTCGGGGCCCATCTCGACCTCGACGCCGTCGCCCGCAGGCATCACGCGCGATGTCGCGGGCACGAGGCGGCGGGCGCGGCGATGCAGATCGTGGACTGGGACGCGTGCGTAGGCCGAACGCCTCTGTAGAGACGCGGAGTTGGAGAGCCGGCGGCGCGACGGGCGCCGCCGGCTCCCCGCGTTCACGGATGCCGCCGGCAGGGCGAGCCGAACCGACCTGGCTCTGTCGCGATGCTCTGCCGCGATGTCGGACTCGGCGGCCCCAGCCACCGCGGTCGCCCGCTCCGGCGCCCTACGGTCGACCGCAGACGACGCGGAGCGGCCGGTCGTCCGAGAGGGGGCGCCCCGATGCTGCGGCTGAGGCTGCTGAGCACGGTCTTCACCGTCGAGACGCTCGCCGGGACGCAGGCGCCGCCCCGCGGCGACTGGCACGCCCTGATCAGGGCGCCCGAGGGGCTGACCGTGGTCCGGGACGCGGACGCGGACACCGCGGCGGGGGAGCGGTGGGCCGGGCTGTACGACGCGGACGCCGGGCACGGCCTGGACGCTCCCGGCCTGCTGGCCTCCGTGATCGACCCGCTGGCGCAGGCGGGCGTGCCGGTCTTCGCGGTGTCGACCTACCACGCCGACCTGGTGCTCGTGCCCGAGCCGCGTCGGGGCGACGCGGTCGTCGCGCTGGCAGCGGCCGGGCACGAACTGGTGCACGCGGGCGGGCCGTTCAGGCTCCGTCCCACGAGCCGCTAGGCAGCCCAGTCCCGCTCACATCTCCCGTGCCACCGGGAGCGCCTCGGCCGCGATGCGGTGCAGGGACTCCGGGTCCGCGGCGTAGACGCCCTCCTCTCGGGGTGCGTGGAGCACGAGATGCGTGATGCCCGCCTGCGCATAGCGCTCGGCCATCTTCAGATACGCGTCGGGGCTGGAGAGGAAGTCGCCCGCAGGGTCGGTCACGACGAAGATCCGGTCCAGTTCCGCCGCGTCGCGGCCCGCCCTCTCGCACGCCTCGCGCAGGGCGACGACCTGCGCGGCGACCGCCTCCAGGCACTCCTCGGGAGTGAACCCCCGCGCCCAGTCCGTCGGACCCGTGGTCACCCACGCCTGGCCGTGCCGTGCGGCCAGCGCCAGGCCCCGGGGGCCGGTCGCGGCGATGGCCATGGGGAGGCGCGGGCGCTGGACGCAGCCGGGGATCATGCGGGACTCGTACGCGGAGAAGTGCGTGCCGGTGTACGTCGTCACCGGGTCGCGCAGCAGCCTGTCCGTGAGGTGCACGAACTCCTCGAAGCGCTCGGTGCGTTCGCGCCGGGAGAGGGTCTCCTGGGCGAGGACGTTCGAGTCGCCCGCGCCGACCGAGCCCGTGCCGATGCCGAGGACGAACCGGCCGCCCGAGATGTCGTCCAGAGCGATGGCGTCCTTCGCCGCGCCCACCGGATGCCGGAAGTTGGGCGAGGTGACCAGCGTGCCGAGCGTGGCGGTGCGGGTGACGCCGGCCGCCGCGGCCAGCACGGGGAAGGTGGAGAACCACGGGCCGTCCTGCAGATCGCGCCAGGAGAGGTGGTCATAGGTCCACAGGGAGTCGTATCCGAGCTCGTCCATCGTGCGCCAGGTCGGGGCGGACTCCGCCCAGCGCTTCTCCGGCAGGATCAGGACGCCTGTACGCATGGCCGGATCCCTCAGTTCTCGAGGTAGGCGTCGGCTTCGACTTCCACCAGGAGCGAGGGGTGGGCCAGGGCGGACACCTCGACGATGGTGCTGGCGGGGAGGATCTCGGCGAAGTAGTCGAGATGGACGCGGCCGATCGCCTCCAGCTCGCTGATGTCCGTCACATAGAAGCGGGTCCTGACCACGTCCGCCAGCGAGGCGCCGGCCTCTTCGAGCGCGCCTTGGACGCGCCGCAGGCACTCGGCCGTCTGCGCCACGATGTCGTCGCCGCCCACCGGGCCCTCGGGCGCCGAGGCGGTGCATCCCGCGACCGTCACGCACGGGCCCGTGCGAACCGCCCGAGAATAGCCGAATATCTTCTCGAAATGCGTTCCCGCGGCAATGAGTTTGCGGTTCGACATGCATGCTCCTTCGGACGGTGCGGAATTCCGCGGGCGAGTTCGGCGGAGACGGCCGACCTGACGACTATGTCAAATACCGCGTCCCGGTCCAGGGCGTCGACGCCCTGATGTCCCGCCGGCGAGACGAGCCTCGGCGAGAATGAACGAGCCGGTTCTCGAGTGCCATTGGCCAGCCGGCTCGAAATGTATATTGACGGCCGTTGGCTGCCGAATTGCCGGTCGCATATCACAGACCCGGAGCCCGATTCCTCTCACACACCGGAAGCATTCATGAATCTGTCTGACAACCGAGCTCTCTCGACCGAGGTTCCGACGGCAGGACGCTGGGGGTTCGGCGGGCACCTCTACGGCCTGGAGCCGTTGGCGCTGCCCGTCGAACTGCCGGGCCGGAGCGGCGACGACGATCCCCGGCACGACGCGGACGCGGGGCCGCCGCCGGGCGCCTCGCTGCCGGCGTACGACGAGGCGATGGGCGCCGAGCTGGCGCCGCACGACGACAGCGAGGTGGAACGGCTCTTCTGGTTCCGGTGGATCACCGGCCACCAGAGCACCTTCGCGCTCTGGCAGCTGCTGGGAACGGTCCTGGACGAGGCCGGGCGACCCGGCGTCGACGGCGACGAACTCGCCCGCACGGCACGCTGCATGGTCCGCGCGTACTCCCTGATGCTGCTGTACGCGAGCTCCTCGCCGCAGGACATGTACGAGCGCGTCATCCGGGACCCGATGGCCCGCCAGCACCCGAATCTCAGCGGATCCTGGGCGCGGGACTACACCCGCGTCCGTCCGCTCATCCGTGGAAAGACCTCCCTGGGAGGCGAGGCCGCAGCCGCCGACCTGGCCTTCGAGTGCGATCTCAACGAGCGCATACACAAGGGAATCGCCGCGCGCGTCGTGCCCTCGGGCGTGTCCCTGCTGCTGACGCCCGGCGTGCGCAGCAAGACGCGAGAGCTTCGGCGCGAGACGCTTCTATGGCTGTACGACGGAATCTTTCTGACGACCAGGACGCCGGTCTCCTACGAGACGGTGGTGCGTCAGCTCATCCGGCGGATCCACGCGATCCACCTCGACGTCTCGGCGAACGGCCTGTATCCCGCGTGCGCACGCAACACCGCGCCCGAGCCGGCCGAGTTGTCGACGGACGACGTGCTCGAGCTGAAGGCGTCCTTCACCGACACGCTGCACGAGCTGGCCGCGATCGTCGGCGCCCCCCGAATTTAGACAGGGATGCGCATCCTGGCAGCCGGCCGTGTGCTTCCGAGCCGTGATATTCGAAGGAATAGGTGTTTCCCATGGGTATAGCTGAACAACAGCTTTCCGACGAGGCGCAGTACTGCGCCGACACGTTCAACGGAGCCATCGCATCGGCCGCGGTCAGCGCTGCCTGGGAGATCGGTCTCCTCGACGAGCTGGAGCGCTCCGGCCGGGTCGGCATAGCCGAGTACGCGACGGCCTCGGGCGCCCACCCGGACGTCGTGCGCGCCGTCCTGGTCGCGCTCTCCACCCGGCGCATCGTGACGCTCGACCCTGCTCGGACCGAGGCGGCCACCGGCCCCGGCTTCGACGACGCCTACCGCACCAAGGGCTTCTTCTACTGGCTGACGCGCGGCTGCGGCGAGCTGCTGACGACCCTGCCGGGCAAGGTGCTCGACGCCGACCGGCAGGGCGACTTCGTACGGCGCGACTCCCGCGCCATCAGCGTCGCCTGCCGCAACATCGCCCGGACCTTCTTCGACCCGCCGTTCCGCGAGCTGCTCAAGGACACGGACTGCTCGGTCGTCGCGGACCTGGGCTGCGGCAGCTCGGACCGGCTGATCATGCTGGCCGATCTGATGCCCCAGATCAGGGGCATCGGCATCGACGTGGCCGCCGGCGCGATCACCGTGTCCAAGGAGGCGATCGCCGACGCGGGCATGGAGGGCCGGATCTCCCTCGTGCAGGACGACGTCCTGAACCTGGCGCCGCGCGAGGAGTACGAGAGTGTGGACCTGGTGACGTGCTTCCTCATGGGGCACGACTTCTGGCCGCGCGAGAACGCCGTCACGATGCTGCGGCGCCTCCGGGAGACCTTCCCCAACGCCAAGAGCCTCGTCATCGGCGACACCTGCCGCTCCACCGGCGTCGACGGCCCCCAGCACCCCATGTTCACCCTCGGGTTCGAGACCGTGCACGCCGTGATGGACCAGTACATCCCCACCCTCGAGGAGTGGTCGGGCGTGCTGGCGGAGAGCGGCTGGCGCATCGCCGACCGCCGGATGATCGACCTTCCGGCCTTCAGCTTCATCTACCGGCTCGCTCCCGCATAAGCGCCCCCAGGCCCCAGGCCTCCCAGGACCCCAGGAGACATGTCATGACGTCCACGTCCACGTCCCCGACCGCCGGGGCGTCCGCTCCGTACGATCAGCTCGCCCAGCCCGGTCCGGTCCCTCAGCCGTCCCGGACCCCCCTCGTCGAGCGGGATCTGCCCGTCTTCCAGCAGATCCCGGGCCACTACGGGCAGACGCCGTTCTTCCTCACGCAGGACATGCTCGGCGGCCAGCCCATCGAGATCGCCGGCGGGGAGATCAGCGACAAGGTCGGCAAGCCCGTGGCCGCGCCCCACACCCATGAGGTGCCCGAGATCTATGTGCTGATGTCCCCCGAGCCGGGCGGCGCGGTCATCGACGTCGTCGCCGACGGGCAGCACTACGAGCTCGTCTCGCCCGCGACCATGCTCATCCCCGCGGGCACGGTCCACCACTTCGTCACGAAGAAGGCCCAGCCCGGCAGCTACTGCCTGGGCGTGCTGCTCACCGGCGGCGCCTCCGTGGCGGCGCGCTGACGCACGGCCGGGCCGACGCCGCCGGCCGGCCGACGCACACGAGGCCGGGCCGCCGCACGCGACGCGTGCGACGGC
>NZ_JBFAYB010000179.1:0-7574 GCF_040681075.1 Streptomyces sp. NPDC051907
CCTCAATCGCCGGACGGGCTGAGTATCCAGCCCGTCCGGCGCTTGAGGACCGCACTCAGCCTCGCCGGCGTTTGAGGCGAACCCGAGCCCCGTCGGGGGTCGAGCCGCACTTCCAGCCCCGCCGGCGTTTGAGGCGAACCCAGCCCCGCCGGCGTTTGAGGCGCACATTCAGCCCCGCCGGCGATTGAGGCGCGGGGGTGTGGGGGCGGAGCCCCCGCATATAGGGGGCGTGGCTATGGGCGGGGTGTCACGCGGCCCGGGCGGCGTAGGCGCGGACGTCTGCGTCGGGGTCGGTGAGCGCCGTGGCCAGCGCCGTGCGGGCGTCCTCGTGGGGGGCGTGGGCGAGCAGGGCGAGGACGGCGGCCCTGCGGACGTCGGCGTTCGGGTCGGCGAGCGTCTTGGCCAGCGCCGGGACCGCCACCTCCGCTTCCGCCGCGGACAGAGCCGTTGCCGCGCCCGCCCGGACCTGCCAGGCGGTGTCGTCCAGGGCGTCGAGCGCCGTGGACGGGTAGGGCGCCGGGCAGCCGGTGCGCCCCAGCGCCTGGAGGGCCGCGGCGCGGACCAGCGGGTCGGAGTCGTGGAGCAGGGACGCCACGGCGTGCGGGTCGTCCAGGCTCCGGGCGACGGCGACGCGGACCTCGCGGGCCGGGTCCGCCGTGGCGCGGGCGAGGGCGTCGGCCGCGTCCACCGAGACCAGCGCGCGTACGGCCTCGATGCGCACCTCGACGGCCGAGTCCGCGAGCGCGGCGGCGAAGAGCGCCTCCCCGCCGAGCCGCAGGGCCCGCAGGACGTCCAGGGAGGCGGCGCGGACGGACGGGTCGTCGACGCCGAGCGCCGCGGCGAGCGCGTCGGCCAGTTCGGCGTCCGCGGGCAGGACTTCGACCAGCTCGCGCAGGCAGGCCGCGGCGGCCGCGCGGACCCCCGGGTCGTCGTCCCCGAGCACGGCGGCGAGCGCGGGGCCGGCGCCGGGCGGGACGGTCTCGGTCAGCGCGGCGACGGCGGCGCGCCGCACGGCCGGGTCGGGGTCGGCCAGGAACGGCCGCAGCGCGGGCAGCTCGGGCTCGTCCTCGACGAGGGCGTGCAGCTCCAGGATGCGCGGGGAGCGGGAGACCGGCGCGACCGCGGCCTGCGGCTGCGCGCGCACGCCCGAGCCGATGGGCGCGACCTCGCGCCTCCCCGCCGTCGCGACCTGCTCCGGGTGGACCTCGCCGATGTGCCGCTCGGGACCGCCGGTCGGTTCGTACGCGTCGACCGGCACCAGGTAGGGGGCGACCGGGCGGGCCGTGAACTCCATCGCCCCGGAAGGGGACTTGCGCAGGTCGAGGTGGTGCAGCCAGGACTCGTCGTCGCGCACCGGATGGTCCGTGCGCTCGTGGTAGAGGCCCCAGCGGGACTCGGTGCGGGCCAGGGAGGAGCGGGCCGCCATCTCGGCGCAGTCGCGGATGAAGCTCACCTCGGCGCAGCGCATCAGCTCGTGCGGGCTCTGGGCGCCCATCTGCTCGATCTCGCCGCGCATTCGCTCGAAGTGCTCGACGGCGAGCGAGAGCCGCGCGCCGGACTTGGGCGGGGCGACGTAGTCGTTGACGAAGCGGCGGAGCTTGTACTCGACCTGGGGCTGTGGCGGTCCTTCCGGGTTGCGCAGCGGCCGGTAGACCAGCTCGTGGGCCTCGCGCAGCTGGCCGGCGGGCAGCTCGCCCTCGTACGGCGTGTGCTGCGCGGCGTCCGCGCCCGCCAGCTCGCCGAAGACGAACGCCCCGATCATGTAGTTGTGCGGGACGCAGGCGAGGTCGCCGGCCGCGTACAGCCGAGGGACGGTGGTGCGGGCGTGGTCGTCGACGCGTACGCCCGAGGCGGAGTGGCCGCCGCACAGGCCGATCTCCGAGATGTGCATCTCGACGTCGTGCGTGCGGTAGTCATGGCCGCGCCCGGCGTGGAAGGTGCCGCGCGTGGGGCGCTCGGTGGAGTGCAGGATGCCCTCCAGCGCGCTGAGGGACTCCTCGGGGAGATGGCTGAGCTTGAGGTAGACCGGGCCGCGGTCGGAGGCGAGCTCCTCGGCGAACTCGGCCATCATCTGGCCGGACCAGTAGTCGGAGTCGACGAAGCGCTCGCCGTGCCGGTTGACCTGGTAGCCGCCGAAGGGGTTGGCGACGTAGGCGCAGGCGGGGCCGTTGTAGTCCTTGATCAGCGGGTTGATCTGGAAGCACTCGATGCCGGTGAGGTCCGCGCCGGCGTGGTAGGCCATGGCGTAGCCGTCGCCGGCGTTGGTGGGGTTCTCGTAGGTGCCGTACAGATAGCCGGAGGCCGGCAGTCCGAGGCGGCCCGCGGCGCCGGTGGCGAGGATGACCGCGCCCGCGCGGACGGTGACGAACTGTCCCGTACGGGTGTTGAAGCCGGCGGCCCCCACCGCCTTCCCGTCCGCGGTCAGGATACGGACGGGCATCACCCGGTTCTCGATCTGGATCTTCTCGCGCATCTCGCGGCGGCGCAGCTGCCGGTAGAGGACCTTCTTGACGTCCTTGCCCTCGGGCATCGGCAGGACGTAGGAGCCGGACCGGTGGACCTGGCGGACGGCGTACTCGCCGTGCTCGTCCTTCTCGAACTTCACGCCGTACGACTCCAGGCGCTGGACCATCGCGAAGCCGCGGGTCGCGGTCTGGCGGACCGTGGACTGGTCGACGATGCCGTCGTTGGCGCGGGTGATCTCGGCGACGTAGTCGTCGGGCTCGGCGCGGCCCGGGATGACGGCGTTGTTGACGCCGTCCATGCCCATGGCGAGGGCGCCGGAGTGGCGGACGTGCGCCTTCTCCAGCAGCAGCACCCGCGCGCCGTGCTCGGCGGCGGTGAGCGCGGCCATGGTGCCGGCGGTGCCGCCGCCGACGACGAGGACGTCGCAGGACAGCTCTTCCGCGTCGGTGAGTTCGGGGATCTGCATGACGGGGGGCCTTTCACGAGCCGAGGTCGGGAGCCGAGGAGCCGAGGAGCCGCGATCGGGCGCCGAGGTCGGGAGGCGAGAGCGCGGATTCGAGATCAGGGGTCCGAGGTCAGGGATCCGAGGTCAGGAGGCGAGTGAGGCGAGGACCTCGCGGCGCAGCTCCGCGTTCGTCGGGGCCTCGCGGTCGCGGGGCCGGGGGACGTCCAGGACGCGGCCGGTGGCGAGGAGGGCGACGCGGTCGCCGAGGAAGAGGGCCTCGTCGACGTCGTGGGTGACGAAGACGACGGTCGCGCCGGTGCCTTCGAGCACGTCGACGAGGAGCCGCTGCATCCCGGCGCGGGTCTGCGCGTCGAGCGCGCCGAACGGCTCGTCCATGAGGACGGCGCGCGGCTCGGCGGCCAGGGCGCGGGCGAGCTGTACGCGCTGTCGCTGCCCGCCGGAGATCCGGTGCGGCAGCTTGGCCTCGTGCCCGGCGAGCCCGACCCGCGCGATCCACTCCTCGGCGCGCCGCCGCCGCTCGCCGCGGGGAACTCCCTTGATGGCCAGGGGCAGTTCGACGTTGGCCCGCACGGTGCGCCAGGGCAGCAGCGCGTCGTCCTGGAAGACGAGGGCGCGGTCGGCGCGGGGCGCGGTGATGGGCTCCCCGTCCTGGGCGACCTCCCCGCCGAGCGGCGGCAGCAGGCCGGCGAGGGTGCGCAGGAGGGTCGACTTCCCGCAGCCGGAGGGCCCGACGACGGTGAGGATCTCGCCGGGGCTGACGTCCAGGTCGAGCCCGTCGACGACGGCGCCGCCCGCCCGCCCGAGGGACGCGCGACGGAGCACCAGCCGCGAGCCGCGCGGGGGCGCGGCCGGGGAGGCGGTCGGAGCGAGGGTCTTGGCGGAGACGGCGGTCACGGGGGTTCCCTTCAGGGTGGGGACTGGGGTGGGGGCCGGGGCGGGGGAGCCCGGTCAACTCAGTCCGGCCGGCGTCTGAGGAGCGGAGCCCGGGGCGGTTGACTGTTCGGACGGCGAGGGGTCCGAGCCTTGGGCGCGGGACGGCTTCCCGAAGCGGCCGGGACGCAGCCTCGCCGCAGAGGACCCGGACGCAGACGCAGACGCGGACCCGGAAGCAGACCTGGACCCGGACGCGGACTCGGACGCAGGCCTGGACCCGGACTCGGCCCCGGACCCGGACCCGTACGCAGACCCGGACGTACTCCTAGCCCTGGCCCTGGCCCTCGCCCTGGCCTTGCCCGTGGACGCAGCCCTGGAAGGCACCGTCTCGGTCCGCGGCAGCCAGTTCGTCACGCGTCGGCCCGCCACCTCTACCGCCGTCGACGTCAGCCACCCCAGCACGCCGATCGTCGCCATGCCGACGAAGACCCCGGGGTAGTCGACCACCGTGTAGTCCTGCCAGGTCCGGTACCCCACTCCGTACTCGCCCGAGATCATCTCCGCGGAGATCACGCAGATCCACGAGACCCCGATCCCCACCGAGAGGCCGCCCAGGATTCCGGGCAGCGCGCCCGGCAGGACCACCGAGCCCAGGACGCGCCAGCGGCCGCCGCCCATCGTGAGCACCGCCTCCTCCCAGACCGGGGTCAGGGCGCGCACCGCGTGGCGGGTGGAGACCAGGACGGGGAAGAACGCCGCCGTGAAGGTGATGAAGACGATCCCCTGCTCGTTGCTGGGGAACAGCAGGATCGCCACCGGCACCAGGGCGATCGCCGGGATCGGGCGCAGCACCTCCACGATCGGGCCCAGCAGGTCCGCCGTCAGCCGCGAGCGGGCGATCGCCGTGCCGATCACGATCCCCAGCACCGCCGCGAGCGCGAAGCCGGTGACGATACGGGTGAGACTGTCCGTCAGATCCTGCCAGTACGGACCGCTGCCGACCCGCTCCCCGAACTCCGCCGCCACCTCGGTCACCGTCGGGAACTGCTCGAAGCGCAGCCATAGATTGACGTCGAGGGAGGTCAGCAGCTGCCACGCGCCCAGCGCGACGGCCAGGGAGAGCACCCGGAGCACGGCCCTCATGACGCCTGGTCCAGCGCCTGGGCGTAGGAGAGCGTACGGGCCCCGGCGTGGCCGGCAACGTACGCCTCGGCCGCCGCCGAGGTGACGAAGGGCTTCAACTCCTCGCCGTCCGCCACCCAGACCGCCTTGTCGGCGAACCAGAGCGTGCCCGTCGTCGCGTCGGGGACGTACGCGGCGCGCACCGCGTCCCGGTGGGCGGCGACGTGGGCCAGCAGCTGGGCGGGGGTGTCGAAGGCGAGCGTCTTCCGCGCGTCCTTGGGCCAGACCTCGCTCCGGTGCCGCGGGGGCTTCGCCGCGAGCGCCTTCGCGTAGTCGGGGCCGTACGCGCGCTTCACGTACTGGTCGTCGACGAACGCGTCCACGTCCACGTCGCCCACCAGCTTCGCGGAGCGCAGCACCGGCACGTCCTCCTTGAGCGCCGCCACGAGCGAGGGCTTGACCGTCACGTCGAAGGTGGAGATGCCGTTCGCGCCGTTGTAGAGGTAGACGACCTCCGGCGGCAGGCCCGTCGCCTTCGCCACCGACTCGGCGGCCTCCACCGGATGCGTGCGCAGATACTCGGTCGCCTCCGCCTGGGCGCGGAGGAAGTCCTCCAGCAGGGCGGGCCGCTCCTTCGCGAAGTCCTCGCGGGCCGTGACCCCGTGGAAGGTCGGCAGGTTCAGCTCGGCCCCGTCGTACAGCGCCTTCGCCCGGCCCTGGAAGGCCAGCAGCCCCGGCCAGGCCACGAACTGCGAGAGGGCGTCCGCGCTGCCCGCCTGGAGCGCGGACGCGCCGACGGCGGGCTGCTGGTTGAGCTTGCGGACGTCGTCCTCCGGATCGATGTCCGCCCGCTGAAGCGCCCGTACGAGTGTGCCGTCGGCCGCCGATCCGACGCTGGTGGAGACCTTCTTGCCGCGCAGGTCCTCCAGGTCGGCCAGCTTCGAGTCCGGTGGGACGACGATGGTGTTGAGGCCGCCGCGCAGGTTGTAGCCGGTGACCGAGACGAGCTTGGTCGGGCGGTTCAGCTGCTTGCCGCGGGCCGCGTTGATCAGCAGCGGGAAGTCGCCCATCGAACCGATGTCGATCTTCCCGGCGGTCATCTGCGCGGTGATCGGCGCGCCGGTGGCGTAGTCCTGCCACTCCACTTTGTACGTGACCCCGTCCTTCGCGCCGCGCTCGCGCAGCTCGCGCTCGAAGTAGCCGAGGGAGCGGAGCAGGGTGCCGGCGGTGACGGTGTTGATCGTCTTGGACTGGTAGCCGACGGTCACGGTGACCGTCCTGGACCCGTCGGCGTTCGCGTCCGCGCCGCAGCCCGCGGCGAGCGGGACGGTCAGGGAGACGGCGACGGCGGCCGCAAGTGCCTTGTGCTTCATGGGAGTCGAGTGCCTTTCAACGGAGCAGGTAGGGCATGTTGACCGTGACCGCGCCGGTGGGACACCGGGCGGCGCACGGGCCGCAGTACCAGCACTCGTCGACGTGCATGAACGCCTTGCCGCTGTCCGGGTTGATCGCGAGGGAGTCGAGCGGGCACATGTCGACGCAGAGGGTGCAGCCGTCGATGCACTTCGACTCGTCGATGGTCACGGGCACGTCGGCGCGCTGGGGGGCCAGGGGCATGGCTGTCTCCAGGAAAGGGGTGGGGCGGGGGTCCGGGGGCGGTGGGAGAGGGTGGTCTGAGACCTCAGGCCGAGCGGTGGAGGAGACCGCTCATCGCGATGCGGTCGCCGCGGAACCGGATGAACTCCAGGTCCACGGGCCGCCCGTCGCAGAGATGGGTGAGCCGCTCCAGCATCAGCACGGCCGAGCCGCGCGGGGCCTGGAGCACGGCGGCGGAGTGCGCGTCGGCGTTGACGGCCTCGAGGGTGATCTCGGCGGCGCCGAGCGGCTGCCCGGTCAGGGTCTCCAGCAGCCGGAACACGTCGGTGTGCTCCAGGTCGCAGCCGAGCAGCCCGGCGCCGAGGTCCATGGGGACGTAGGTGAGGTCGAGGGAGAGGGGCAGGCCGTTCAGCCGGCGCAGCCGCTCGATGTAGAGCACGTCGGCGTGCTCCGCGACGCCCAGCCGCCGCGCCACGGGTGCGGGTGCGGGGACGGGGCCGACGGTACGTACCTCGTTGTCGACCTCGCCGTGCTCGCGCAGGATCTCGGCGAGGCCCTGGAGGCGTTCGAGGCCGTGGGAGTACTTCTCGCAGACGACGACGGTGCCGACGCCCGGCTGCCGTTCGACCAGCCCCTCGGTGCGGAGGAGGTCGAGCGCCATGCGCACGGTGTTGCGCGAGACGCGGTAGTCGGCGCCGATCGCGCCTTCGAGGGGCAGTACGCCGTCGGGGAAGCCGCCGGTACGCACCTGGTGGCGCAGCAGGTCGGCGAGCTGCCGAGCCTGATCCGCACGCAGCCGCCGCCGACGTGCGGCGGCGAGGGGCACGGTGTGCTCACGGATGCGTTCGGCTGGCATGCGCTGGACCATACCGAGGCGGTCGACGAGATGGTGTTGCTGGAGTGTTGCGCCACTGGGGGGCGGGGGTGGGGTGGGGCTGAGCTGGGGGTTTTCGGGATGGAGCAGCGGGACATCGCGTACGACCTGCTCACCCAGATCCCCGGCGTGACCTGCGTGAAGCCGAAGGGCGCGCTCTACCTCTTCCCGCGCCTG
>NZ_JBFAYB010000180.1:0-7511 GCF_040681075.1 Streptomyces sp. NPDC051907
AGTCGCCCTGGCCGAGGGCGGCTGCGCGGTCCGGAAGGCCACGGGTGGTGACGAGGCGGGCGCTGCCGTCGGCCAGCCGGTAGGACAGGCCCACGACGGCCGTCTTCCCGGCGGCGACCTGGTCGGCCAGGACACGGGAGCGGTCCAACAGGAGGTCGAGGGTGTGCCGGATGTGCTCGGCGATGATGTCGTCCTCCTCGGTGAGACCGGCGGCGTGGGCGGCCAGGACGCTGGGCGTGACACGCTCGATCACATCGCGTACGTACCCGGTGGCGCCAACGCCGTCGGTGAGGGCGGCGCGGGTCGCCGCGACCGCGCCGCAGGAGTCGTGGCCCAGGACCACGACGAGCGGGCAGCCCAGCACGCTCGCGCCGTACTCGATGCTGCCCAGCACTTCCGGGCCTGCGACATGGCCGGCGGTGCGGACGACGAACAGGTCGCCCAGCCCCTGGTCGAAGATGATCTCGGCGGCCAGACGTGAGTCTGAGCAGCCGAAGACCACTGCGAAGGGGCGCTGGACGGGTGCGGTCTCGGCGCGGCGGGCAGCGTCCTGGTTGGGGTGCTGCGGCGAGCCGGCGACGAAGCGCTCGTTGCCGGCCAGGAGCTGTTCGAGGGCTTGCGTGGGTGTCAGGATCGGGGCGTCAGTCATGGCCGAAGACTACGATCGGCGCCCTCCGGCCACGCTTGGGGGGCCTGCTGCGACAGGCGCGGTGCGGCGAATCGCGCCCAAACGGGCTCAAGGTCCGCTCGCATGCCCAAGCAGCTGGTGAGGGCCGCTGATCTCGACGTCGGGTGGCTTTTTGCTCCCTGGACGCCGAGGCCGACGATCCTGCTGTCGCCGACGGTCACGGTTCTTGTCGGCTGAATCACGGCATGTCGTCTTGCACCGTCTTGCCGGTTGCCCGAGCGTTTCCTCGCTGCGACCGTGCGCCTGATCGGAGACTGCTGTGGACGTCCCGCCGACGATGCGGTTCGGTTCGGTCCGGTCGGCAGAGGGTGTGGTCCGTCCACGGCGCGCGCTCCGCGCGGGGGCCGCGCAGGTGGTCGCGGCAGCCGTGGGGCTCGCCCTGGGACTGATCCTGCCGGGAATCGAGGGCGAGTACCAGGTCGCTGCGGATCGGGCCGTCGACGTGCTGAAGGTCGTCGGCTTGGGGGTGCTGAGCGTTGCGACGCTGATCTTCTCGCTGCTGTTTCTGGTCGTGCAGTGGGCGGCGGGGAACTTCAGCCATCGGCTCGTCCTGTTCCGGTCCGACCCAGTGGTGTGGCGGGCCTTCGCCCTCGTGGTCGGACTCCTGGTGTTCTCGGTGACGGCGACGCTGGCCATCGGCGCGCGCCCCACCGTGTCCGTGGTCGTTCCCGTGACGGCCGTCGTCCTGTCCGCGGCGGCTCTCGTACTGGTCCGCCGCCTGCTGTTGAACGCCCTGCGCTCCATCCAGCTCGCGCACGTCCTCTCCGACGTGCGCAAGCGCGGCAGGGAGGTTCTGCGAGCCGTGTACCCGCCGCCGAACGGCACGGACGGCGACGCTCCGGAAGGAGGCGGGGTGCGCCGCCTGCCCGATGTGACGTCGACCGTCGTGTGGCCCGGCGACACCGTCCTCGTCGCACAGGTGGACCTGCTCCGGCTGATCCGGGCGGCGACAGAGGCCGACGCAGTGGTCGTCCTCAAGGCGCCGGTGGGGACCCTCCTCTACACGGGTGACGTGGTGGCCGAGGTCCGTGGCGGCCGTCTGCCTGACGCGGAGGTGCTCCGGGCGGTGGTCGCAGAGCTGGAGCGCACCTTCCACCAGGATCCGACCTTCGCCTTCCGGCTGTTGTGCGACATCGGGCTGCGCGCCCTGTCCCCGGCGATCAACGATCCCGCGACCGCCGTGCAGGTTCTGGACGCCGTCGAGGACCTGCTCCGACTGATCGCATCGGCCGACCTGGGCGACCGGTCGATCGCCGACGAGGCGGGCGCCGTGCGAGTGGTGATGCGCCTGCCGTCCTGGGACGAGTTCGTCCGGGTCGGGTTCGACGACCTCTGCCGTGCGGCCTCGGACGCACCGATGGTGCTCTCGCGCGCCGGGGAGCTGCTGCGGCGGCTGCAGGAGGTGGCGCAGCAGCGACGCCGCCGTTCCTTGCAGGAGCGGCTGATCTGGGTCGAGAAGGAGTTGGCGGGAAGACATCCCGCGTTCGTGTACGAGTCCGCCGGCCGCTGAGCCGCGGGCGCAGAGGAGGGGCTCTACGTCCTCTGGGAGCACCCGTGTTCCGCCCAGAGCTCGGTTCGGGCGGTCACCGAGCTCTCCCCGGACTGGCGTGTACCCGACTTCCCCGCAGGCGCACCAAAGGTGCACCGGCCATCGGCGGACCGATGCACGCCATGTCCGTCGTCATCGGCGCGCTCGTCGTGGGCGACACGTCGCCCGGACTTATCCTCCGGAGGCGCCTGCCGCCGCGGGGGCCGGCTGATCGGTGTCGCCGTGCCAGGTCGGCCAGCCGAGCAGCCGGGGCCGCTCGGTCACCCAGGCGCGGGTGTCCGTGCCGATCTCGGCGTCGATGAGGGCCTCCAGCAGACGGGAGCAGCGCTGGACGAGGTCGTGGTGGGCGGGGTCGGCGGCGAGGTTGCGGACCTCCGCCGGGTCCTCCTGGCGGTCGTAGAGAACGACGTCGTTGTCGGCGAGCAGGGCTTGCAGGTCTGCGGGGCGGTTCGGGCTCAGCGGGGAGAAGTACCGGCCGAACGTGTAGTGGTCGTCGGTGTAACTGCGGAGGAATCCGCGCTTGGTCCAGTCGGGGCGCAGGGCGCCGGTCCCGATCCGTGCCGAGGCCTCGGGGTCGGCGAACTCGAACCAGAACGAGGCGTCCAGGGTCACGATCGACTCGACCGCGGACAGGACTCCCTCGCGTACCGCCGAACCGTCCAGAACCGGCACGAGCGAGCGGCCCTTGAGCGCGGGGAACCGGTCGGCGATCTCTGCGGGGGCCACGCCCGCGCATTCGAGCAGGGTGGGGGCGAGGTCCACCGCGGACCCGAGGGCGTCGGTGCGCGTGCCGCCGGCGACGTCGGGGTGGCAGAGGACGAAGGGGATGTGGAAGTTCTCGTCGTAGACGAGATTGCCCTTCTGCCGCAGACCGTGGGACCCGGCCATCTCCCCATGGTCGGCCGTGAAGACGACGACGGTGTGGTCAGCCTGGCCGGAGGCCTCCAGCGCGTCGAGCACCAGCTCGACGCTGCGGTCCACGTCGCGCAGCGCGTTGAGGTAGAAGTTCAGGCCGTCGTACCAGCGTGTGTCGTCGGCCACGGGCCCGAAGACGGTGTCGAGCATCCGCGCGTACTCGGCCACCGCGGGAGCCGCGCCGGACAGATCGTCGTGCAGGCTCTCGGGCAGCGGGAAGTCCCAACGCCTCCGGTACACGGGAATGTCGGCCGCCGACTTGGCCACCACCGCATGAGCCAGCCCGAACGGCAGCTGGACCTGGGGAGAGCCGCCGTAGTCGAAGCTCATGATGTCGTGCGGGTTGACGAAGTTGACGGCCATGAACCACGGCTGGTCCTCCGCCACGACCGGCGCCCTGCTGCGAAGCCAGCGCACTGCCTGGCCCGCGATCACCGGGTCGACCTTCAGCCCCGCCCATGCTCCTCCGTCGATGTCCCCCCAGTCGTTGAACTCGCTGAACCCGTACGGCTCCAGGGCGTCCGTCGTCGGCGCGGGCTGCTCCGGAGTGACGTAGGCGTTCGAGAGGTGCCATTTCCCCTGGTAGGTGCAGTAGTAGCCGGCCGAGCGCAGCATCGTGCCCAGCGTGCCGAGGCCGGGATCGAGCGGGCGGATGTACGGCATGTTGTCGTTGTCGTAGATCTCGGTGAGGGGCAGGTGCTGACCGGTGTAGAGCACGGACCGGGCGGAGCTGCACATCGCGGAGGCCGCGTAGAACCGGTCGAGGACCGTTCCCCGTGCTGCCAGGCGTTCGCGCGCCGGCAGAGAGAAGCCGTCGGGGCGCGGGATCACCGCCCGCTCCTCGTCAGTGACGATCAGCAGGATGTTGGGGCGACGCGACATGGCCACCTGCCCTCCGACGTGTTTCGCATGTGCCGCCCCCGTGCGCCGGCGACGGACGGGGCGGGGTGCACGCGATCGGTGCACCCGCCCGAATCTAGGTCGCGAACGCGCCTGACGGTTGTGAGGACGCGGCCACCTGGACCCGTCCGGGTGAAGGCGCGCTGCTCATCGGTGGCTGACGCGGTCGGGGATCGTGAAATGGCGGGTGATCGTTGGGTTGAAAGGAGACCGGTGCCCTCTGGGGCAAGCCCCCAGGCGGGCAAGCCGGTCACCGATCCTCAGGGTGGTGCCGGGACGACGCCTCACTGTGATCCGGCGGTGCGGCGGGTACCGGAAGGGCGGATCGAGGCCTGGGCGCGCACATCCTGGCCGCGGTCCGGCTTCGTCTCCTGGCGCTCCTCGGCGTGGAGGAGCTCGAACAGGCTGGCTGGCACGATCGCGAACATCGCCAGGGTGAGCGCGAGCTCGCAGTGCCGCGCGCTGCTCGAAGACCGGCGGCGATAGGCCACAGGATCCTTTCAGGGCCACGACCGCAGAACGAGCCGACGAACAGCCGGGTCACCCGCGACTTCTCCGCCCGTGCACGTGCCCGGCCCGAAGCAGGTACAGAGGGCCTCCCTGGTCGTACCGGAGGCCAGCCGCCGTCGGGCCGGGAATCCAACTGGGGTGCCCGGCGCGCCCCGCCTTCCCGGTCCAAGGCGGAACTTCGCGGGGGCGGGTTCGTTGAGCCGCTCATCCACCCTCCAACCGGAAGGCCCCCCGTGAGCAGTGAGATCGCCGTGGACGAGAGCTGTGTCAGCGCGTTCCAGGAGCTGAAGAGCAAGCGGGCGGTCAACACGGTGATCTACCGGCTCAGCAGCACGCTGGACGCTGTCGTGCTCGAGTCGCAGGGCAACCTGACCCACGACGAGCTCTTGCAGTCGCTGCCCGCCGACGAGCCCCGCATCATCGTCTACGACCTGGCGTTCGCCACCGCCGACGGGGCGCGGATGAACGAAGTCGTGATGATCTCTTGGCTCCCGGAAGCCTCTGGCCCAGAGCACGAAGCCGCCTACGTCCGGGCCTCCGCCGCTCTGCGCGACGCACTCGACGGCATTCAGGTCCTCGTCCAGGCCACCGGCCTCTCGGCCCTCGAGCACCGCAAACTCGTGTCCCGACTCAACTGACACGGCTGCCGAGTACGACCTGGGCGCTGTCGGCCTCCTGGGGCGGGTCACGTGCGGGCGGCTGAGCGCGTCCAGCTCTGCCACGGCGCGCTATCCGGCGCTGCGGGTCCGGGCGGGGCGGGTCCTGGGGGTCGACGCCTGTCGATGCGCAATTGATCAGCAGCGGGCCCCCGGGCACCGATCGGCCTTTCAGTCGCCTCCGATGCCGAGATGGATCTGTTCGCCCGCCTGGCATCACGACGGCTCCGCGCACCGGCACTGCGGGGGCGCGCGGTCGCTGCCGCGCGCGCCCCGGCTCGCATCGGCTGATGATGGGAGTACGGCCGAACACGCGGAGCTGACCATGACGGGGTGGCGTGTCAGGGACTACACCCAGGACGATCTCGAAGCGGTGCTCCGAGTCGACGCCGAGAGCGGCACGGCCGACGAGCCACCGCTCTTTCCGCTCTCGGACGCCGTGGCGGCCCTCCAGGCCCTCCACCCGGCGGTGGTGGCCACCGCAGACGAGGAGGTGGTCGGCGCCGCGGTGAGCAGGGTGGAGAGTGAGCGGGCGTGGATCCTGCGCATCAGCATGGCGCCCGCCTGGCGGCACCAAGGCCTGGGCAGCGCCCTGATCACAGCCCTGGAGCACCGGCTGTTCACCGGTGGCGTCCGCACGGTGCACGCGGTCCTGCCCGACGGCGAGACCGGTGCCACCGCCCTGCACAACTGCGGCTTCGCTGCCCGTCCCGGCCTGGTCTTCTTCGAGAAGCGCGGGCGCGTGACCCCGCAGGCGGTCAGCATGCTCGCGTCGCTGGGAGCGGAGCTGCCGCCCGGGGGACTGTGGCAGAAGGTCGCGGGCATGCAGAAGGAGAAGGAGCTCATCGAGCGGCGCCTGGTCCTGCCACTGGCCCATCCCGAAATGGCCGCCCAGCACGGCGTGGAGCTGCCGCGGGCGGTGATGCTGTTCGGTCCGCCCGGGACGGGGAAGAGCACGTTCGCGCACGCGATCGCCAGCCGCCTGCAATGGCCCTTCCTCGAGCTGTTCCCCGCCCGGCTGGCCGCCGAGTACGGACTGGCGAGCGGGCTGAACCGGCGCTTCGACGAGATCGCCGGGCTCGACCACGTCCTGGTCTTCATCGACGAGGTCGAGGAGATCGCCGGAACCCGGAGCGGCGCGGACGCGACCGCGGTCGGCGTCGTCAACGAACTGCTCAAGGCGATCGTCCGGTTCCGGGGCCAGGACGGACGGCTGCTCGTCTGCGCCACGAACGACGTGACCACGCTCGACTCCGCCTTCCTACGGCACGGCCGTTTCGACTACGTCCTGCCGATCGGCCCCCCGGACCACCGCGCGAGGACTGCGCTGTGGGAGAGCTACCTGGCCCGGGCGGGCGCGGAGGCCGACAGCGCGGCGCTGGCGGACGCCAGCGAGGGGTTCACCCCCGCCGACATCGCCCATGTGGCGCGCACCGTCTCCCAGGTTCAGTTCGAGCACACCTTCGACACCGGGACCCGGGCCCGCCCCACCACCGAGGACTACCTGCGCACGATCGGCGAGACCAGGCCCACGGTCAGCGCGGCCATGGCACAGGAGTTCGCCCAGCAGACCGAGAAGTTCGCCCGCATCTAGGTGTGCTGTCCGGATCAGGCCGCGCTCGTGGCCGTCCCTTCCTCCTCGGCCTCCATGTGCCTGACTCCCTCGTGGGTGAGGGTGACCATCGCCGGGGTGTTGCCGTGTTCTCAGTCGACGGTGATCAGTCCTTCGCCCGCCAGGCAGGTGCAGGCGGCGGCCAGGTCCTGTTCCGGTACGTGGAGGTCGCGCTCCAGCTGTGCTCCGGTGACGCCGAGGAGGCGGTTGCCCTCGACGGCTTCGTACAGGGCCCGGAGCACCCGGTCGCGGTAGGTCTTGCGTTCGCGCAGTGTGGCCATGACCGCGTCCTTTCGTGTGTGGGGTGGAGTGGGCTCCGGGGCCGGTCGGGGCTTCTCAGATCTCGTCGGCGTGCGCGCCGGCGCCGGCCGGGGTCCTGCTGGCGGCCAGCCACGAGCGGGCGGGGCCCGAGGGTGTCGCCGTGTCCACGGTGAGGTGGAGGCGCGTGTTGCCGTCGAGGGCGGGGTAGCTGCGCTGTTCCGCGCCTGCGAAACGTTCTCGGAGCGCCTCCGCGACCGCTCGGGCGGCTTCCGGAGTGTGCGCGATGATCCGGACCTCGGCGTGTCCGAGCGAGGGCAGTGTCTGGGCAGGGCGCGCAGGCCCGCCCAGAGCAGACGCCCTGCGTTTCCTACGGAGTTGTTCGTCATGGCTTCAGCCGATTCCGGGGATGAGGGAGATGAG
>NZ_JBFAYB010000181.1:0-7412 GCF_040681075.1 Streptomyces sp. NPDC051907
GCCCGGCGGCCGGGCGCAGGGCCGCCGGACCCCGGCCGCCAGGGGCGCCGCCGCCGGCCGGGCGCGCACGGCGCCTGCCGGGAGCTGATCCACGAGAGGCCCGAATCTCGCGTATCCGCTGCGGGGGACTGCCGAGTAGCGTCGCAGCCCCCTGCCCCGCAGGGGAGGGACGGGCGATGCCCGAGCCCCGGCGGCACGAGCGGGTGCGACCGCCTCCCCAGCCGCCGGCGGCTCGGGCTCCCCTGACCGCATGGCCGCCGCCGTACACGATCGAGTCCACCGACGTCACCCTCAGGGGAGAACACCATGGCGAAGAAGAAGCGCGCCCCCGGCGTCCGACGGCGGCGACCGGCCGCCGTGTACGGACTGGCCGGCATCCGGCTCTTCAACGGCGCCGCCGGGCTCCTCACACCCGCCCCGCTGATCAACCGGCTCGACCGCGGGTCGGCGACCGCCCCCAGCCCGGCGGGCGTCTACGCCTTCCGGCTCTTCGGCATCCGTACCGTCCTGCTCGGCCTCGACCTCCTCACCAGCCGAGGCGAGCGGCTCCAGCGGGATCTGCGCGAGGGCGTCCTGATCCACGGCAGCGACACGGTGACCGCCGCGCTGCTCGGCCTGCGCGGCTACCTGCCGCCCCGCACGGCGGCGTTGACCACGGTGATCTCCGGCGTCCACACGGCGCTGGCCGTACGTGCCCTGTCGTCCTACGAGCAGAAGGGGCGATGAGCACGACGGCTGAGCCGTGGCCGCATTCCCGCCGGGACCTCTCAGGATCAGGGCTCTGACCGGCGTATTCGCCCCTCGGGAACGCGGCGTGCCCGCCGCGCCCCTCGGGAACGCGGCGTGCCCGCCGATCCTGCCGTATCGCATTACGGCGGACGCCCGCGGTCCGGGCCCGCCGTGGAATTCCTGAGAACGCGCCGGGAAATACGGAATGGCCCGAGGCGATCGATGAGGTGTGCCGAGGCGGCATGGCGAAGGCCGCCTCGATCGCCGGCTGCGCCGAATTCCGGCTCCTCGTCTTCGAAGGAATGCCTTCTTGTGTGAGCGAGGCCATCTTTCGATGGGGATGAAAGGTGCATAACGGGGCGTCTAGCTCCGTACGCGCCGGAAGGGGGAGCTCGTCGAACCCTTGGCGCCGACCCTCGGTGTCACGCGGTCGCCACCGTGACCGAACCCGCTCGGGCCGCCCGGAGGGGGCGAGGTGGGGCAGACCGGGCCGGCCGGGGTGGGCTTCATCCGCCGATGGCAGGAATGAGGGCGCAAGAAGCGTATGTACGGGCGATCGTCATTAAATGAACCTTCTGTCCGAATTAGCTGGTTCGGTATAACGTGCCCCGTCTACAGGGGAGATGGGGCCTGGCCCGTGAGCCAGATCATATCCGTGACGGTGCGTACAGGATCGAAGGGGCGGAATTCCGTCGTCAGCCCGAGAGTTGGGCTCCTCGGCGCACGGAGGGTGACCGGAATTCCCCGGAGATTCCACGGGGATCGGACATGGATCACGATCAGGTGAAAGCGACGGCTTGTACCCGTCCGTCCGACTCGCTTACGGTCACGACCAATCCGGCCGGACCGCCTAATCCTGCCGCCGACCGGAATTCCCACCCACCCACGTGTGGCAGGAGCGGGGGACCCAGGTAGTACGCCGTTCCCGGATATCCAGGACGGCTTGGGGTGAAGTCGCGCACCAGCGCGACCGGGCATCTCCAGCCCGAACCCGACAGCTCACCTCGCAGGCGCCGGAGAGGAATGCGCCATGCCCGCAAAGGGTAAGCACCGCCGTCCCAAGGCCAACCCGATCGCCCGTGGTTTCGTCGCCGCGGGTACGGGCGGCGCCGTCATCGCCATTCCGCTGATGGGCGCGACCGGCGCCCACGCGGCGGGCAAGAGCGCCCCCGCCGTCTCCCCGCAGTCCTCGGTCGCCGCGGCCGCCCCCGCCGCCCCGGCCGCGGCCAAGCCGGCCGCCGCCCCCGCCACGTACTCCGTCGTCCCCGGCGACTACCTCGCCAAGATCGCCGAGGAGCACGACGTCCGCGGCGGCTGGAAGAAGCTGTACGAGGACAACCGCTCCGCCGTCGGCGGCGACCCGTCGCTGATCCACCCGGGCCTCAAGCTCACCGTCGGCGGCGCGTCGAAGGCGAAGGCCGACCGGACGGACGCCCCCAAGCAGGGCAAGTCGGACAAGCGTGAGAAGCCCGAGAAGTCCGAGCCGCGCAAGCCTGCCGAGGCCCCGGCGAAGCCCTCGACCGAGCCCGCCCCGAAGCCCGAGGCGCAGTCCGCCGACGAGGCCGCGAAGCCCGCCGCCTCCGGCTACACCGCCCCGATCGACGGCGCGGGCATCAGCACCTCCTACCGCGCCTCCGGCGCCATGTGGTCCAGCGGCTACCACACCGGCGTCGACTTCCAGGCCGCCTCCGGCACCAGCGTCAAGTCCGTCGGCCCCGGCACCGTCGTCTCCGCCGGCTGGGCCGGCTCGTACGGCAACGAGGTCGTCATCCAGCACAACGACGGCAGCTACTCGCAGTACGCCCACCTCTCCTCGCTCTCCGTCTCCTCCGGCGAGAGCGTGAGCGGCGGTCAGCAGATCGGCCTGTCGGGCTCCACCGGCAACTCCACCGGCCCGCACCTGCACTTCGAGATCCGCACCAGCCCGAGCTACGGCTCGGACGTGGACCCGCTGGCCTACCTGCGCCAGCACGGCGTCTCCATCTGACGCACCGGCCGCCAGGCGTCCGCACGCCCCGTCCCCACCGACTCCCCGCGCCCTCGACCGAGGCGCGGGGAGTCGGCGTCTCACGCCGTGGAGGGTCGCCTGCGCGCCGGACGGCCTGCCCCGCGTCCCTGCGCCGTCGCCGCCGGGCCGGGCCTATTCCGGGTTGGGCGAATCTTGACCGGTGTCAAAGATCACGCCCCGTCAACCCCTCCTTACGGTCGCGTAGGTCACATCCGTAAGGGAAAGATATGGACTCGTGGCAGACGATTCGAGAACAGATATAGACGGAAGATTCGGGTCGTACGCGGCGATCGGTGACAGCTTCACCGAGGGCGTCGGAGACCCTGGCCCCGACGGGATGTTCGTCGGGTGGGCGGACCGCTTCGCGGTCCTGCTCGACGACCGCGTGCCGGAGCACACCTTCAGATACGCCAATCTCGCCGTACGGGGGCGTCTCCTCGACCAGATCGTCGCGGAGCAGGTCCCGCGGGCGATGGAGCTCGCCCCGGACCTGGTGACCTTCTGCGCGGGGGGCAACGACATCATCAGGCCCGGCAGCGACCCGGACGACGTGGCCGAGCGGTACGAGCGGGCCGTCGCCGACCTGAAGGGCGCGGTGGGCACTGTCATGGTGACCACCGGCTTCGACACGCGCGACGTGCCGGTGCTGCGCCATCTGCGCGGCAAGATCGCCATGTTCACCGCGCATGTGCGCGCCATCGCCGACCGGTACGACTGCCCGGTCCTGGACCTGTGGTCGCTCAAGTCCGTGCAGGACAGGCGCGCTTGGGACGGGGACCGGCTGCATCTGTCGCCCGAGGGCCACACCCGGGTCGCGCTGCGAGCCGCCCAGGTCCTCGGACTCGAGGTGCCCGCCGACCCGGACCAGCCGTGGCCGCCGCTGCCGCCGCGCGGCACGCTCGAGGTGCGCCGCGACGACATCCAGTGGGCGCGCGAGCACTTGGTGCCCTGGATCGGGCGACGGCTGCGCGGCGAGAGCTCGGGCGACCACGTCGAGGCGAAGCGCCCGAACCTGCTGCCGCTGTGACCGCGGGCGAGTGAGGGCGGTACGGGCGTCAGACCCCGGCCGACAGCAGGTCGGCGGGCCCGATCAGCGCCGTGCTGCCCTCGCCCGTGCAGGCGTGCGCGCCGGCCGCGGCGCCGAGCCCGGCGCACTGCGCCAGATCACGGCCGGACAGCCGGCCGTACAGGAAGCCGCAGACGTACGCGTCGCCCGCGCCGTTGGAGTCGACCACCGGTCCTGGCGGGCGCGTCGCGGGAATCAGCCGCGGTGTGGAGCCGCCGTCGCGGGCCAGGAGATACGAGCCCGCCGCGCCCGCGGTCGCCACCACCGCCTCGGCCCGCCCCTTGCCCAGGATCTCGCGCATGAGGGAGGAGATCCGCTCTCCCGCGCCCGCCGCACTGAGGAAGACGAGGTCCGAGCGGAGCGCGAACTCCCGGTGATGGTCGGCCAGTCCGTCCCAGTCGTGCAGATCGGTGGAGACCGGTACGCCCAAGTCCTCGATGTCGTCGAGGAGATGCCGGGCGAAGTCCATGATCGAGAGATGGACGTGCCGGGCCCGCCGCAGATGCGGGAGGTAGAACGCGCGGGGCATGCGCAGTCCGCCCGGGTCCCGGGCGTCGTAGAAGGACATCCGGCGGCTCTCGGGATCGACCAGATTGACCGCGCGGCGCGTCCCCTGAGCGGACAGCAGCGGCTCGAAGTCCACACCGCCCGCGGCGAGTCGCTCGCGGACCAGACGGCCGAGCCAGTCGTCGCCGATGTAGTCGAGGAAGCCGACCCGCAGGCCCAGCGCCCGGCAGCCCAGCGCCACATTGCCGCCGGTGTGGCCGGGCCACTCGAGGATCGGGCCCACGCCGTGGGAGTCGGCGAGCGGCACGGGGAGGGCGTCGACGCGGACGACGGTGTCCACGCCGCTGCCTCCGACGACCAGCACATCGTGGCGGTCGTCGGCGAGATGATCTGTCTGCTCGGGCACAGTCGCCCAGTATGGCGGGCGCGGCGCGGGACGGCAGAGGGATCTCGGCCCGCAAGGCGCCGAGCCGTGAGCGCGGCGGCGAGCTGTGAGCGCGGCGGCGAGCTTTTTGCGCGGCGCCGGGAAGCCGGGCCGGCGGGCGGTCAGCGTGTCGCGGCGGCGAGCTCGGCGCGGTCGACGCCGAGTTCGCGGGCGAGCGCCTCGTCGGTCCACTCCAGCATCGCGGCGCGGGAGAGCGAGCCGGCGTACGAGGTCATCTGCACGGCGAGCCCGTCCAGGAACGCCGTCAGCCGCCACGCCGCCGACGCCGGATCCTCGCAGCGGAACTCCCCGGCCGCCGCGCCCTGCGCGATGACCTCCGTCAGCGCGGCCTTCCACTGCTGGTCCAGACGGCGGGCGACCTCGCGCAGCGCCGGCTCCCGAAGCGCCGCCGCCCAGCCCTCGATCCACAGCCGCCAGCCCTTGGCCTGACCCGTCGGCGCGTACCAGCGGACCGCGGCGCGCAGCCGGCGCAGCGCGGAGGTGCGACGGCCCAGCAGCTTGCGCAGATGAGCGAGGTCGCCGTCGGCGGCGTGCGCGAACGCGGCGGCGACGAGCTTCTCCTTGGTGGAGAAGTGATAGAGCACCAGGGCGTTGCTCACGCCGAGGGCGGAGGCGACGTCGGCGATCCGCACGGCCGCCACGCCGCGTTCCTCGATCTGCTCGACGGCGGCGTTGAGCAGCTCTTCTCGCCGCTGCGCCACGCTCAACCGGACTCTGGTCACAGCGTCACCCTACACAGTCGATCTTGGAATTCCCCCTGGGGCGGCCGGTCCTCCCAGGCCGCGAGCATGAGGGCGCCGCCCGGGCCGGCGCAACCCTGCGACCGAGGTCAGCGGCGTTGGCCGAAGCGCTCGGCGATCAGCGGCAGCCGGTCCGCGACGATCGCGTGCGCCGCGGCCCGGGCCGTCGTGCCGTCCGCCTCCGCCCGCTCCAGCATCTGCCCGACCAGGGCCCGCATCGAGCGGCGGGTGTGGGCGAACGCCTCCTGCGCGTCGGCGCCGACGTCCCCGAACAGCGTCCACCACCACCAGGCGTTCGTGCCGGAGTTGACGACGACGTCGGGCAGGACGACGACGCCGCGCCGCGCCAGCAGCTCCTCGGCGTCAGGCAGCACCGGCATGTTCGCCGCCTCGACGATCCAACGCGCTTTGATCCGCGCCTGGTTGGCACTGTCCACGGCGTACGAGACGGCGGCCGGCACCAGCACCTCCGCGTCGACCGACAGCCAGGCGTCCCGGGGCAGTTGACGGTCCTGCGCCCGCAGGGCCGCGCGGTCGACGGTCCCATGCGCGTCGCGCGCCGCGAGGAGCGCCTCGACGTCGAGCCCCCGCGGGTTGGCGACCGTTCCCTCGACGTCGGCGACGGCGACGATCTTCAGCCCGGCCCGGGCCAGGAAGCGCGCGGTCGCCCCGCCCATCGTGCCCAGCCCCTGCACGCAGACCCGCGTCCCCTGCCGCGGCACGCCCGCCCGGTCGAGCGCGACGAGCACCGACTCGGCGACCCCGCAGCCGCCGACCAGCTCGTCCAGGCCGATGCCGTCGACCTCGACGGCGAAGGCGTCCGCGAGCCGGCCGCGGGCCGCGGCCTCGTCGTCGAGCAGCGGGAAGACGGACTGCACGCAGGAGACCAGACCGGCCTCGGCCGCCGCCCGGTCCACGACGTCCTGGGCGAGGCCGAGGTCCTCGCCGGTGGCCCACATGGTCTCGACATAGGGGCGCACGGCGCGCAGGAAGCGGACCAGGACGCCGTACGCGCGCGGGTCCTGCGGATCGCAGTCGACGCCGCCCTTGGCGCCGCCGAGCGGGATGTAGCGCGCGGCCGGGTCGTCGGCGTCGTAGTGCAGCGCCTCCTTCATCGTCATCCCGCGCGCCAGGCCCGTGACCTCCTCCAGCGTGCAGCCCTCGCGCATCCGCAGGCCGCCGCTGCAGACCCCGCGCACGAGGCGGTCGATCACCAGGTGGCCCTGGCGGCCGGTGACGTCGTCCGTCCAGGTGAGGGAGAGCAGGGGTGCGGCGGCGGTCATCGTGCTGGCCTCTCGGGAACGGCGATCAGGGTGGGGCCGGGGGCGTCCAGCGCCCGGGCGAGGGCCTCGGCGAGCGCCTGCGGGGTGCGGGCGTGCTCGCCCCGGCCGCCGTAGGCGCGGGCGAGGGCGGGCAGGTCGACGGGCGCCGGGCCGGCGGCGGTGGCCGCGTCCCCGGGTGCGGCCGTCTCGTCGCGGATCTCGCCGTGGCCGCCGTCGTCGAACACGACGATCGGCAGCGGGAGCCGGAGCCGAGCTGCGGTGGCGAGCTCCTGCACGGAGGACTGCAGCCCGCCGTCGCCGCTGAGCGCGACGACCTGACGGTCCGGATGCGCGGTCTTGGCGCCGATCGCGGCGGGCAGCGCGTAGCCGGGCGCGCCGAAGCCCGTGGGGTGCAGAAACCGGCCCTCGGGGCCGACGCGCAGATGGGGGAGCGCTCCGTGGGAGCAGCACGGGGCGCTGTCGGAGGTGAGGACGGCGTCGGCGTCGAGCACGCCGCGCACCGCGTGGAGGTAGGGGATCCAGCGGCTGTCCCGCTCCTCGGTCTCCGCGTCCCGGGCGAGCTGCAGCTCGGCCGCGGTGTACAGCGCGCTGCGGGTGCGGGCGCTCGCGGGACCCTGGCCCGGCGGCCGGCCGC
>NZ_JBFAYB010000182.1:0-7257 GCF_040681075.1 Streptomyces sp. NPDC051907
GCGGCGGGCGCCCGGTCGCCGGGGCACGCGCCCGGAGGCCGGATAGCTCCGGGAGCTCGGCCGGCCGCTCCCGGCCCCGCGCGGCGGACGACGGCCGTACGGCGCGGGCGGCGGCGCGCGCGGGAGTGGTGCTGCTGGCCGCGGACACCGCCGGCCGACTCGCCCGGCTGATCGAGGCGTCGCCGACGACGGAGGCGGACGCGGGAGCTGATCCAGCGGTACCGGGTCCGCCCGGCGACCGTGGCGCGGGCCATGGGGCCCGGGGATCCGGTGCGGAACCCGGGGCCACGGGGCCCGCACGGCCCGGGGCGTCGGACGCCGCAGACGGCGCCCCCGCGTCCGGCGGCGCCTGCCGGCTCGCCGTCGTCGGGCTCACGCCCAAGCGCAAGGCCCTCGCCGCCGCGGTCGTCGCCCGGGGCAAGCCCTGGCGCGGCCGGGGCGGCGTGTGGTTCAGCCCGCGGCCGCTGCTCGCGCACGAGGGACGGCTCGCCTTCCTCTTCCCGGGCCTGGAGCCGGACTTCACGCCCCGCCTCGACGACGTCGCCGACCGCTTCCAGCTGGCCCGGCCCGCCCTCGGCGGCGGGAGCACGCTCGTCGAGCGCGCCGTGGACGCCGTCGCCGTCGGCCGGTTCTTCGCCCGCGTACTGCCCGAACTCGGCGTCCACGCCGATCTGCTGGCCGGCCACAGCCTCGGCGAGTGGACCGCCATGGCCGTCGCCGGGATGTACCCGCAGCAGGCCGTCGACGCCTTCCTCGACTCGCTGAAGCCCGGCGACCTCGCGGTGCCCGACCTCGTCTACGCGGCGCTGGGCTGCGGCGCCCAGCAGGCCGCCGAGGCGCTGCACGGCCTCGACCGGGTCGCCGTCAGCCATGACAACTGCCCCCACCAGTCGGTGCTCTGCGGGGAGCCGACCCCCGTGGCCGAGGCGCTGGCCAGGCTGGCGGCCCAGGGCGTGCTCGCCCAGGAGCTGCCGTTCCGGTCCGGGTTCCACACCCCGATGTGGGCCCCGTACCTCGACCAGGTGCGGGGCGCGTTCCGCAGGCTGCCGCTCAGCTCGTCGACCGTGCCCGTCTGGTCGGCGACGACGGGCGCCGCGTTCCCGCAGAGCCCGGACGACGTACGGGAGGTGGTGCTGCGCCACCTCCTGGAGCCGGTGCGCTTTCGGGAGCTGACCGCCCGGCTGTACGCCGAGGGCGTGCGGGCCTTCGTCCAGATGGGCCCCGGCAGCCTCCCCGGCTTCGTGTCCGACACCTTGAGCGGCCGGGACGTCCTCGCCGTCGCCGCGGGTGCCTCGAAGGAGGGCGGCGGGCTGGACCGACTGCGCGGCCTGGCGGCCGCGTTGTGGACGGAGGGCCTCGACGTGCGCTGGGAGAGGCTGGCGCTCGAGGAGGCCCGGCCCGCCCCCGGCCTGCTCCGGCTGGACCTGGGCTCTCCCCTCGTACGGCTCGACGGCAGCGCGCCCTCCCTCGGCCTGGCGAGCGCGCCCCGGCCGAGCCCCTGGCCGGCCGGGCGCCCGAGAACGCTCGCCGCCCTGGACGCGGTGCTCGACGAGACCGAGGCCGCCGCCCGCGCCGTCGCCCTGGCCTGCCGCCCCGGCGCCGCCCCCGCCTCCCGCCCCGCGCCCGCACCGGCTCCCCGGCCCGTCGTGACCCGGCGGAGGCTCTCGCTGGACACCATGCCCTACGTCCGCGACCACTGCGTCTACCTCCAGCCCGACGACTGGCCCGAGCCCTCCGACCGGTTCCCCGTCGTTCCCATGACCACGCTCCTGGAACTGGCCGCCGACGCCGCACGCGACGCCGTGCCGGGCCTGCCCGCGGTCACCGGCTTCGACGACGTACGCGCCCTGCGCTGGCTGCCCGTCGCCCCGCCCGTCGACGCCGAGATCACCGCGACCCCCGCCGACGGCCCCCGCGTACGGGTGGAGATCGCGGGCTGCGCGACCGTCGTCGTCCGGCTCGCCCACGGTCACCCGACGAGCCGGCCGCACCCCGACCGCACGGCGCTGACCCGCGAAGGACCGGCTCCCGTCAGCGCCGACGCCCTCTACCGGGACCGGTGGATGTTCCACGGGCCCGGCTTCGCCGGCGTCCACGAGGTCACCGCCGTCGCGGACGACGGGATCCGGGGCGTGCTGCGCGCACTGCCCGCCCCCGGCGCGCTGCTCGACGCCGCCGGGCAGCTCCTGGGCCACTGGATGCAGTTGCGCCTGCCCGCGGACCGGCTGGTCTTCCCCGCCTCGCTGGAGCGGATCAGCCTGTACGGGCCCGCGCCGCGGGAGGGCGCCCTGCTGCGGGCCGTCGCCCGCATCCGCGACGTCGGCCCCTCCTCCGTCCGCGGCGACGTCGAGCTGACGGCGGCCGACGGCACGGTATGGGCCCGGCTGGACGGCTGGACCTACCGCCGCTTCGCCGCCGACGAGCGGGTGTGGCCCATGAAGTTCACGCCCGAGATCTGCGGCATCGGCGAGCCGCAGCCCGGCGGCTGGTGCCTGGCCCGGCGGCGCTGGAGCGACCCCGCGTCGCAGGAGCTGGTGATGCGGCGCTACCTGGGCGCCGCCGAGCGCGCGGCGTACGAGCGGCGCCCGCCCCGCGCCCGCGCGGCCTGGCTGCTCGGGCGCATCGCCGCCAAGGACGCCGTGCGCAACCTGCTGTGGGAGCACGGCGCCGGCCCGCTCTTCCCCGCCGAGGTCCCGGTCGCCAACGACGAGCAGGGCCGCCCCCGCCCCCAGGGAGCGCCGGCCGACGGCATCCGGCTCTCCCTCGCCCACAAGGACCGGCTGGCGGTCGCCCTCGCCCATCGAGGCCACGCCGTCGGCATCGACGTCGAGGAGGTGACCGAGGACCCCGCCGCCCTCAGCCGTATCGCGCTGACCGCCCCGGAGCGCGCCCTCGCCGAGCGGCTCGCCGCGCGCGAGGGCCACGGCCCGGCGCAGGCGCTCACCGCCCTGTGGTGCGCCAAGGAGGCCGCGGCCAAGGCAGAGGGCACGGGCCTGGGCGGACGCCTTCGGCAGTGGACCGTCGAGGAGGGCGGCCCCACCGGGCTCCGGGTGCTCTCCCCGCAGGGCCGCGACCACGCCGTACGGATCACTGCGGTCCACGATCTGTCCGGCCCGGGCCGCCACGCCCCGCCGGCCGCCCATGTCGTCGCCTGGACCGCACCCCCCACGCCCACACCCACGGAGGCCAGCCATGACCCAGGCAGCAACTGACCCCACGGCCGCACGCATACTCGCCGAGATCACCGCCATGCTCGTGCAGACGGTCGGCGACGAGTTCCTCCTCGCCGACGAGGTCACCCTGGACACGACCTTCAACGAGGACCTGGCGCTGGAGAGCATCGAGTTCGTCGCGCTGGCCGAGCTGCTCCACCAGCGGTACGGCACGGCGGTCGACCTGATCGCCTTCCTCGCCGAGAAGGACATGGAGGAGATCCTCGCCATGACCGTCGGCGACCTGGTCCGCCATATCGCCCAGGCCACGCCCGCCGCCCGGGCCCCCTTCACGGCCTCGGCGGGCTGAGCCCGCCATGGCCGAGATCCTCGCCAACTCCCTGCGCTTCCACGTCCAGCGGCTGCCCGCCGCGGACCCGGGACCGGGCGCCGGACCGACCGTCGTCTTCCTGCACGGCCTGGTCGTCGACAACCTCTCCAGCTTCTACTGCACCCTCGCAGTGCCGGCCGCCCGCGCCGGCCACGACACCGTCCTGTACGACCTGCGCGGCCACGGCCGCACCGAGCGCCCGCCCACCGGCTACGACACCGGCACCGCCGTCCAGGACCTGACCGCGCTGCTCGCCGCCCTGGGCCTGGACGAGCACCCCGTACACCTCGTCGGCAACAGCTACGGCGGCACGCTCGCCCTGCACACCGCGCTCGCCCGCCCCGAACTCGTCGCCGGGCTCACCCTGATCGAGGCCCCGCTGCACGGACCCTGGATCGAGAACATGCTCGACACCCTCTCCGTCGCCGCGATCGGCCTCGAAGGCAGCCAGGTGCCGCGGGAGCTGACCTCGATCGGCGCGCGCAAGGCCGCCCGGCTGACCGCGACGGCCGACGCGCTCCTCAACCGCACCACCCTGATCGACGACATCGCGGCCGCGCGCCCCTTCACGCCCGAGGACTTCGCCCGGGTGCGCTGCCCCGTCCTCGCCGTCTGCGGCGAGCACTCCGAACTCGTCCCCGGGGCACGGGAACTGGCCCGCCACGCCCCCGACTGCGCCCTGCGCATCCTGCCCGGCCTCGGCCACGACGTGCTCCAGGGCGGCACGGAGGAGCTGCGCGGGGCGGTCCTCGGCCGGCTGGCCGAGGCCGCGCGGCGCCGCAGGCCCCAGGCGGTGACGGCATGAAGGCCCTGTTCGTCGTCCCGCCGCTCGCCGGACACGTCAACCCCACCGTCGCCGTCGCCGCCGAACTGGCCGCGCGCGGACACCGCGTCGCCTGGACCGGCCCGGCCGAGGTGCTGGTGAGACTGCTGCCGCCGGACGCCGAGATCCTGCCCTCGGGCGACCGCGCCGGGCCCGCCGGCTACGGCGCGCTGCACGCCCACTGGCGCGATCTGCGCGGCGTCGCCGCACTGCGCTTCCTGTGGGCGGAGGCGCTCGTCCCGCTGGCGCACGCGATGCTGCCGGGCGTCGAGGCGGCCGTCGACGCGTACGCCCCCGATCTGCTCGTCGTCGACCAGCAGGCCCTCGCCGGGGCCGTGGTCGCCGAGCGGCGCGCCCTGCCCTGGGCGACGTCGGCGACGACGACGGCCGAGTTCACCCGGCCGTTCGCCGGATTCCCCAAGGTGGGGGAGTGGGTGGCCGGCCAGATCGCCGGGCTGCTCGCCGACTGCGGCGCGCCCGGCGGCTGGGACCCGCGCTTCTCCGACCGGCTCGTCCTGGCGTTCTCCACGCCCGAGCTCCTCGGGGAGGACGAGACCCGCCCCGCCCACCACGCCTTCGTCGGCCCCGCGCTGGGCCCGCGCCCGGCCGGCCCCGCGCCCTTCCCCTGGCGGCGCCTCGACCCCGTGCGGCGCCGGGTCCTGGTCTCGCTCGGCACGCTCAACCGCGAGGCGGGCGCCCCGTTCTACGCCGCCGTGCTGCGGGCCGCCGACCAGCTCGCCGACCGTGTGCAGCTGATCCTGGCCGCGCCCGCCGAGACGGTCGGCGCGGCGCCCGAGCATGTGCTGCTCCAGGAGTACGTGCCCCAGCTCCAGCTGCTGCCCCACCTCGACGCCGTGGTCAGCCACGGCGGGCACAACACCGTCTGCGAGTCGCTCGCCCACGGACTGCCCCTGGTCGTCGCCCCGATCCGCGACGACCAGCCGATCGTCGCCCAGCAGGTGGCGGCGGCCGGAGCGGGCGTCCGGGTGCGCTTCGGCCGCCCCCGCGCGGGCGAGCTGCACGACGCGCTCGCCGCCGTTCTCGACGATCCCGCACACCGCTGGGCCGCCCGCCGCATCCAGGCCTCGTTCGCCGCGGCGGGCGGGGCGGCGGCAGCGGCCGACAGGTTGGAGAAGCTGACATGACGCAGCACCGCTCGCACCGCGTCCCCTGGGCCGCCGTCGCCGCGCTCGCCGGGCTCGCCGCCGGAACGGTGCGCGCCCGCCGACGGCTGCGGGCCCTGCCCGTGCTCGACGCCGCCGACCCGGGCGCCGCGCCCGCGCCGGACGGCTGGCGCCTGATCGCCGCCGACGGCGTCGACCTCGACGACGCCGCCCTGATCGCCGCCGTCGCCCACGCCGAACGGGCCGGGCTGAAGGTCCTCGACCTGATCCCGGCCCGGCTCGACACCGAGCGCGCCCTCGGCCTGCTCCGGCTCGTCGACCTCGGCGGCGCCCCCCGCTACGAGCGCACGGCCCAGGCGCGCGGCGCGGGACACGCCGTCCTCGTCGCGCAGGACGTCCTGCGCCGCGCCGCCGACCTGTGCGACCCGGAGGCGGACCTGCGCCCCGGCGAACTGCACACACGGCTGCGCCAGTTGAAGGAGTACGCCTCCGCCGCGACCGGCACGGCCATCGCTCCGGGCCTGTCCGTCCCCGCCGCCGACCCCGCCCTGCGGGCGACCGAGCTGCGCGCGCAGGGACTGCCCCCGGGCCTGGTCTCCGCCGCCCAGCTGGCCGGCCTCGCCCTGCTGCTGCGCGCCGCCCTCGCGGACCGCCGCTGGGGCCTCGCGGCCCTCGCCCTGTACTGGGCGCAGCCCGCACTGATCCTCGCCGGCCCCGGCAGCCCCCTGCGCCCCGCGGACCTGCCCCGCGCCGTCGCCGCCCGCCCGCTGCGCTCCCTGGCCGCCGGACTGCGCACCGCCGCCGGCGCCCGCCCCGCCCGGCCCGGACCGCCGCCCGAGCTGGAGGAGCTCCGGCCGTACTACGCGGCCGAGCTCAAAGCGGGCACCGAGCGGTTCTTCGAGCCGCGCCGCCTCGACTGCCCCTGGTGCGGCTCGGCCGAGCTGTCCGTACGCGTGCGGACGCCCGACCTCCTCCAGGGCAAGCCGGGTCGCTTCACCCTCGAGCAGTGCGGCGCGTGCGGGCACGTGTTCCAGAACCCCCGACTCTCCCTCGACGGCCTCGACTTCTACTACCGCGACTTCTACGACGGACTCGGAGTCGGCGGCGCGGACCGGGTGTTCGCCACGATGGGCCGCTCCTACCGGGCCCGCGCCACGATGCTCAAGCCGTTCGGCACACCGGCCGCCTGGCTCGACGTCGGCACCGGGCACGGCCACTTCTGCGACAGCGCACGCGGCGTCTGGCCGGACGCCCGCTTCGACGGGCTGGACATGGCGGGCGCGGTCCACGAGGCGCAGGCCCGAGGCTGGATCGCCACGGCGCACCAGGGGCAGTTCCCCGAGCTCGCGCCCCGACTCGTCGGCCGTTACGACACGGTGAGCATGTTCCACTACCTGGAGCACACCCGCGACCCGATCGCCGAGCTCGACGCGGCGGCCCAGGTGCTGTCCGAAGGCGGGCATCTGCTCATCGAGGTGCCCGACCCCCAGTCGCGGGCCGGCCGGCTGCTGGGCGCCCACTGGCTGCCCTGGTTCCAGCCCCAGCACCAGCACTTCGTCCCCGTCGCCAACCTCCGCCGGGCGCTGGCCGACCGCGGCTTCGAGGTGCTCGCCGAGGAGCACGGCGCCGCCCACCAGAGCTGCGACTTCGTCGGCGCGGTCCTCCTCGCGGCGAACCGGCTCGCCCCCCACCCGTACGCCCCCTGGGGCGCCTACCAGCCCACGCTCGCCCGGCGCGCCGCCCGCGCGGCCGTGCGCACCGCGTCCC
>NZ_JBFAYB010000183.1:0-7083 GCF_040681075.1 Streptomyces sp. NPDC051907
GCCGCCGCGCCCCAGCCTGCGGCCTCCGCCGCCAAGGCTGCCGCGCCGGCCCCTCAGAAGGCCGCTCCGGCCGCCGCGAGCCCGGCCGCCGAGGCCGCTTCCGGCCCGGAGTACGTGACCCTGCGCGGCCCCGCCGCCGCCGTCGCGAAGAACATGAACGCCTCGATCGAGGTTCCGACGGCCACGTCGGTCCGCGCGGTCCCGGTGAAGCTGCTCTTCGACAACCGCATCGTCATCAACAACCACCTCAAGCGCGCCCGGGGCGGGAAGGTCTCCTTCACGCACCTCATCGGGTACGCGATGGTGCAGGCCATCAAGGCCATGCCGACGATGAACCACTCCTTCGCGGAGAAGGACGGCAAGCCGACCCTGGTCAAGCCGGACCACGTCAACTTCGGCCTCGCCATCGACCTGGTGAAGCCCAACGGCGACCGCCAGCTGGTCGTCGCGGGCATCAAGAAGGCCGAGACGCTCAACTTCTTCGAGTTCTGGCAGGCGTACGAGGACATCGTCCGGCGCGCCCGCAACGGCAAGCTGACGATGGACGACTTCACGGGCGTCACCGTCTCGCTGACCAACCCGGGCGGCCTGGGCACGGTCCACTCCGTGCCGCGGCTGATGCCCGGACAGTCGGTCATCATGGGCGTCGGCTCCATGGACTACCCCGCCGAGTTCCAGGGCACCTCCCAGGACACCCTGAACAAGCTGGGCATCGCCAAGGTCATGACGCTGACCTCGACGTACGACCACCGGGTCATCCAGGGCGCCGCCTCCGGCGAGTTCCTGCGCGTCGTGGCGAACTACCTCCTCGGCGAGGACGGCTTCTACGACGGCATCTTCGAGGCGCTGCGCATCCCCTACGAGCCGGTCCGCTGGCTCAAGGACATCGACGCCTCGCACGACGACGACGTCACCAAGGCCGCGCGGGTCTTCGAGCTGATCCACTCCTACCGGGTCCGCGGCCACGTCATGGCCGACACCGACCCGCTGGAGTACCGCCAGCGCAAGCACCCCGACCTCGACATCACCGAGCACGGGCTCACCCTGTGGGACCTGGAGCGCGAGTTCGCGGTCGGCGGCTTCGCGGGCAAGTCCCTGATGAAGCTGCGCGACGTGCTCGGCGTGCTGCGCGACTCGTACTGCCGCACCACCGGCATCGAGTTCATGCACATCCAGGACCCCAAGCAGCGCAAGTGGATCCAGGACCGCGTCGAGCGCGCGCACTCCAAGCCGGAGCGCGAGGAGCAGCTGCGGATCCTGCGCCGTCTCAACGCCGCCGAGGCCTTCGAGACGTTCCTGCAGACGAAGTACGTCGGTCAGAAGCGGTTCTCGCTGGAGGGCGGCGAGTCCGTCATCCCGCTGCTGGACGCGGTCATCGACTCGGCCGCCGAGTCGCGCCTGGACGAGGTCGTCATCGGCATGGCCCACCGCGGCCGGCTGAACGTCCTGGCGAACATCGTCGGCAAGTCGTACGCGCAGATCTTCCGCGAGTTCGAGGGCAACCTCGACCCGAAGTCGATGCACGGCTCCGGCGACGTGAAGTACCACCTGGGCGCCAACGGCACCTTCACCGGCCTGGACGGCGAGCAGATCAAGGTCTCGCTGGTCGCCAACCCCTCCCACCTGGAGGCGGTCGACCCGGTCCTGGAGGGCGTCGCCCGCGCCAAGCAGGACGTCATCAACAAGGGCGGCACGGACTTCACCGTCCTGCCGGTCGCCCTGCACGGCGACGCGGCCTTCGCCGGCCAGGGCGTCGTCGCCGAGACGCTCAACATGTCTCAGCTGCGCGGCTACCGCACCGGCGGCACGGTCCACATCGTCATCAACAACCAGGTCGGCTTCACCGCCGCCCCGGAGTCCTCGCGTTCGTCCATGTACGCGACCGATGTGGCCCGCATGATCGAGGCGCCGATCTTCCATGTGAACGGCGACGACCCGGAGGCCGTGGTCCGCGTGGCGCGGCTCGCCTTCGAGTTCCGCCAGACGTTCAACAAGGACGTCGTGATCGACCTCATCTGCTACCGCCGTCGCGGTCACAACGAGGGCGACAACCCGCAGTTCACCAACCCGCAGATGTACAACCTGATCGACAAGAAGCGCTCGGTGCGCAAGCTCTACACCGAGTCGCTGATCGGTCGCGGCGACATCACGCTGGAAGAGGCGGAGCAGGCGCTCCAGGACTTCCAGGGCCAGCTGGAGAAGGTCTTCGCGGAGGTCCGCGAGGCCACCAGCCACCCGGCGGCGACGCACGTCCCGGACGCGCAGGCCGAGTTCCCGGTGGCCGTGACCACGGCGGTCTCCCAGGAGGTCGTCAAGCGGATCGCCGAGTCCCAGGTCAACATCCCCGACAACATCACCGTGCACCCGCGTCTGATGCCTCAGATGCAGCGCCGCGCGGCGTCCGTCGAGGACGGCACGATCGACTGGGGCATGGGCGAGACGCTCGCCATCGGCTCGCTGCTGATGGAGGGCACCCCGGTCCGGCTGTCCGGCCAGGACACCCGCCGCGGCACCTTCGGCCAGCGCCACGCGGTGCTGGTGGACCAGGAGACCGGCGAGGACTACACCCCGCTGCTCTACCTGTCCGAGGACCAGGCCCGCTACAACGTCTACGACTCGCTGCTCAGCGAGTACGCGGCGATGGGCTTCGAGTACGGCTACTCGCTGGCCCGCCCGGAGTCGCTGGTCATGTGGGAGGCGCAGTTCGGCGACTTCGTCAACGGCGCGCAGACCGTCGTCGACGAGTTCATCTCCTCGGCCGAGCAGAAGTGGGGCCAGACCTCCGGCGTCACGCTGCTGCTGCCGCACGGCTACGAGGGCCAGGGCCCGGACCACTCGTCCGCCCGTCCTGAGCGCTTCCTCCAGATGTGCGCGCAGAACAACATGACGGTCGCGATGCCGACTCTGCCGTCGAACTACTTCCACCTGCTGCGCTGGCAGGTCCACAACCCGCACCACAAGCCGCTCATCGTCTTCACCCCGAAGTCGATGCTGCGTCTGAAGGCCGCGGCGTCGAAGGCGGAGGAGTTCCTCACCGGCGGCTTCCGCCCGGTGATCGGCGACACGGAGGTCGCTTCGGGCGCCGTGGACCCGAGCGCGATCCGCAAGGTCGTGTTCTGCTCCGGAAAGGTCTACTACGACCTGGAGGCCGAGCGTCAGAAGCGCGGCGCCAACGACACGGCGATCATCCGCCTCGAGCGTCTGTACCCGCTGCCGGGCGCGGAGCTCCAGGCCGAGATCGCCAAGTTCCCGAACGCCGAGAAATACCTGTGGGCGCAGGAGGAGCCGGCGAACCAGGGTTCGTGGCCGTTCATCGCGCTCAACCTGATCGACCACCTGGACCTGGCCGTCGGCGCGGACGTCCCGCACGGCGAGCGCCTGCGCCGCATCTCGCGGCCGCACAGCTCGTCGCCGGCGGTCGGCTCGGCCAAGCGCCACCAGGCGGAGCAGCAGCAGCTGGTCAACGAGGTCTTCGAGGCCTGATCAGCGGTAGCGGCAAGCGGCACGACCAAGGAGGGCCCGGTCCCGAGTCTCAACTCGGAACCGGGCCCTCCGGGTGTGTTGGGGCGTCCGGGTGTTTTGGGGCCTGCGGTTGTCTTGGGGCGTCCGGCTGTCGCGGGGCCTGCGGGCGTCTTGGGACCTGGCTGGCTCAGGGCCTCCGGCGCCGTCTCTGGGCCTCTGGCTGTCCCGGGACCCCGGCCGTCTTTAAGGCCTGCGGCCGTCTTGGGGCATACGGCCGTCTTGGGGCATACGGCCGTCTCGGGGCCGCTGGTCGGCTCGGGACCTCCGGCTGGCTCGGGGGCCCTGGCCGTCTCGGACCCCTCGGCCGTCTTGGGGCCTGCGGTTGTCCCGGGAGCCCGGCCGGCGTCTCGGGACCCGGGGCGGGCGGCCGTGCTGCTCGTCAGGGGCCTTCGAGGCGGGCCTGCTCCTCGCGGATGTCCATCGCCGCCCGCGAGGGCGGCGCGTCCGCCGCGGCGAGCAGGGACAGCACCGCCCGATGCTCCTCCAGGGCGCGCTCGGGGCCCGCGGTGCGCTCCAGGCGGCCGGCCCGCAGCGCCTGGGCGCTCAGCGCCCGCTCCACGAGGTCTCCTGTGCCTCCTTCGGCGGAGGCTCGGCGGTAGTAGGCGACCGCGTCCCTGAGCCGGTGGTCCGAGTCGGTGCGCTGGGCGAGGAGCGAGGAGGCCAGCGCCCGGTACCACCAGGCGTACGCGGCCAGTTCGGGGTCGCCCGCGCCGCGGGCGGTCGCGCCCAGGGCCCAGTCCGCCTCATGGAGGTCGGCGACCGTCTCGTCCGCGCGGAAGCGCTCGATGTACGCGTGGCCCAGCAAGGCCCTGCGGCGCGGCAGTTCGGGGTCGGCGCCCGGCGTCTCGTCGATCGCGCCCCGCAGCGCCCGTACGGCCGCGCTCACGTCGACCGACGAGTTCTTGTCCACCCCGCGCTCGGTCAGCTGCCTGCCGAGCGCGGTCAGGACGGCGGCGCGGCGCGGATCGCGCCAGGGCAGCAGGGGCAGCGCCGAGGTCCAGGCCGCTATAGCGGAGTCGCGGTGGGCCCAGCCGCCGGTGGAGGTATAGCGCTGCTCCAGGATGCGGGCCATCCGCAGCAGACAGTCGGCCTCCGCCTCCTCGTCCTTGCCGGTGTGCAGCCGCGCCTGGTCGAGGGCCTGGAGGATGCGGAGCCTTGCGTCGTCGTCGAGGTTCTCGTGGGCGAACTCGATGGCGTCCGCGTAGTCCAGCCAGGCGCGGCAGAGCTGGCCCTGGGGGACGGCGTTCCAGTCGAGGCCGTCGATCCCGACGTGCAGGTCCTTGTCGGCGCGGTCGGCGAAGGCACGGGCCGTGATCAGGTTCTGCTCGTCGGCGGCTCTGGCGACCGGTCCCTCGCCCCGGTAGTGGCGGGCCAGTTCGAGCAGCAGCCCGCCCCTGACCAGCAGCGCGGCCTCCCGCCCCTCGTACGCGAGGAGCGGCTGTACGACGGCGAGGGCGGTCAGCAGGGTCTCGGTGAACCAGTCCTGCGGCCGGACCGGCCCGCGCAGGGCGTACGGCGCGCCGGTCACCGCCAGCCGCCGCAGCACCCGGATCCTGACGACGGCGGCCTCCTCGCGCAGGGCCCGTCCGCTGCGGGACGGCGGGGTCCGCTCGGCGCCCGCCGCACCGGCGTCGAGGCGCGCACGGTCTGTGAAAGCCCGGTCCGCGGAAGCACGGTCTGTGAAAGCCCGGTCTGTGAAGGCACGGTCTGTGAAGGCACGGTCTGCGGAAGCCCGGTCGACGGCCGCAGGGTCGGCGGGGCGCGCGGCGGCGTCCGGCGGCGACGCCGTCTCCGTCAGCTCGGCGAGGCTGCTGTCCGCGGTGGAGAGCAGGATGGCCGCGACCCGGCCGGTGTCCTGCGGGTCGGCCGCCGCCTGCACCCGTACCCACTCCGGGGCCAGCCGGGGACTGAGCCGTCCCGCCTCCACCTCGTCCGCCATCGCCTCCAGCACATGGGCCAGCGTCAGATGGGCCCGCTGCTCGCCCGTGAGGGCGTTCTGGGCCGCGTCCAGGGCGGCGCGCAGGTCCTCGGGGAGCGTGCGCACCTGCCAGCGGCGCAGCAGCGCCCGCGCCAGCTCGCCGTACAGCGCGGCGCGGTCGGCCGTACGCCGTTCCGCCTGGGCGGCCGAGCCGAGCAGCCGGATCGCGGCGTCCAGGTCGCGTACGGTCCCGTGCTCGTCGAAGTGCGCCAGGCAGGCGTGGGCCTGCGCCACCAGGCCCGCCGGGCCCTGGCCGGGCAGCCCGCCGGGCGGCGCGGTCGGCTCGGCGCCGCCGAGCCGCCGCAGCACCTGCGCGGACACCTGGGCGAAGGCGCGCAGGCCCTGGCTGTCGGGGGTCTGCGGGGCGACCGGCAGGGGATCGACGGCGCCGGTGAGGAACGCGGCAGCCATAGCGGGGAAGTTCCGTACCGTGCGCCCATAGCGTGTCTCGACGTACTCGGAGCAGTGCTTCAGCACCAACGCGGCGCTGCTCGCGCCCAGTTGGCCGATCAGCTCTTCGCGCACCCCGGCCAGGAAGCTGTACGACGGGCCGCCCTCGTCGGCCGTAGGGCCGTCGTCGTCGCGCCGCAGCAGTCCGCTGAGCAGCACCTCCGCCAGCACCTCGGGGCCGCTGCGCAGCAGCATGGCGCGCTGCACGAGCTGCATCACCGGGAGCAGCAGGGGCGCCGCGGAGAGGTAGACGGCGAGCTGGGCCGCGGCGGGCGAGGCGGTTCTGCGGAAGGCCCGCACACGGGCGGCGGGGTCGACGGCGTCCGCGGTGCGCACGCGGCCCTCGGCGGGCGCGTGCCGGGCCTGTACGAGGCCGGCCGCGCCGTTCAGCGACTGGCCGGTGCCGCCCGCCACCAGCCGCGTCCACGCCTCGAAGGAGGAGCGGCGCAGCGCCAGCACGGGCACGGGCAGGCCTCGTTCGCCGCCGGCGCGCTGCGGAGCGAACTCCAGCCGTCCCGCGGGCCCCTCGCGCCGTCGCAGCAGTCCGGGGCGCGCGGGCAGATGCGTGCGCCGCCACATGCGCTGCGGCAGCGGCTGCACCACCGCGACCGGCGCGGTCGACGCCCATACGTGCAGCAGCCGCTGCATCCGGCCGCTGCGCCACATGGGCCCGGCGCAGTCGCTGAGCACCAGGGTCAGCTGCCGGCCGGTGGGGTCGCCGAGCTGGGCGGGGGCGCGCTCGTCCTCGCGGATCTCGTGGACGGCCACCTCCCTGAAGGCCCCGGCGCGTTCGCAGACCCGGCGCAGCTCGTCCAGGGCCCTGCCCCACACGACGTTCGACGAGGAGCGGTCCATGACCAGCGCGAGGCGCCCCTCGCGTCGGCGGACCGTGCGCAGCACCGGCACGACCAGTCCGGTGTCGGCGGCGCGGTCGGCGGTCGCCACGTCGTCCAGCTCGCGGCGGACCAGACGCATCGGCGGCCGGTAGCGCTGGAGGGGCCGCAGGGCTCGCTCCAGCGCGAGCGGGTCGGGCAGCGATGCCAGGAAAGTGAACAGACGCCAGACTCATCACCCCCCCATGGCCATGTCAAGACAGCAACGCGGGCCGAACGGGTGGCGTACGAGGAGCGGAG
>NZ_JBFAYB010000184.1:0-7021 GCF_040681075.1 Streptomyces sp. NPDC051907
GGGCACGGCGGCTGCGGCGCTCGCCGCCTGGGCCTCCCCGGGCCCGGGCCAGTGGCCGGCGGCGGCCTTCGCCGCGGCCCAGGCGCTGTACCTGTCGGCGGCGACGGTCCTGCTGGTCCTGGACCGCGAACGGGCGCTGCTGAGCGCGCTGGCGCCGATGACGGCCGGGGCGGTGCTGGCCCTGCCGTACGACCTGCCCATCCTGGTGCGGACGGCCCTGCTGCTGGCGTCGCTGGGCGCGACGGTGTACGCGGCGACGGCGGCGCTCGCCCCCGGGTCTCTACGGGGCCCGTTGCGAGGCCTGCTGCGGGGCTTGCTGCGGGGCTTGTCGGGGGAGCGGCGGGAGCCCGATGGCGAGGCGCCCGGCGACGGCAGGGGACGAGACGGCGCAAGCGCCGCCGGGAGAGTCCGCCCCTCCCTGCGCGCCTCCGTGCCCTACGGCCTCTTCGGCCTCGGCACCGGCGCGCTGGTGATGTACACCGCGCTCGGCGACGTCCTGGCCGTCGGACCCGGCGGCGTCGTCTCCGCGCCCTCCGCCGTCGCGTTGACGCTCAGCATGGGGCCCGCCGAGTGGCTGCTGCACCGCTTCCGCGGCGAGACCCTCGCCGGGCTGCGGGCGAGCACCACCTCGCGCGCGTTCTGGCGCAGAGCCGCCGCCGTGCTCGCCGAGTGCCTCGCCGGATATCTCGCGGTGCTGCTCGTGCTCGCCGTCGCCGGAACGCTGCTGTGGCCCGACGCCCCCGCCCTCGGCGGCATGCGCCTGGCCACCCTGCTGCTCATCGGCACGGTGCTGTGGACCGGGCTCCTCCTGCAGTCCTTCGGCGCGGTGGTCGGCGCCGCCGCCGTGTGCTGCGCCGCCGCCCTCGCCCAGACCGCGGCCCTGACGGCCGGCGCGAGCGACCCGCCGCTGGTCGGGCTCTGCGTCGCCGCCGTCGCGGCGGGCCTGCTGGCCGGGCTCGTCTGTGTTCTGCTGGGCCGGGCCACCGCCCACCGTGGATGAGGAAGCGTGCCGTGAAGACACTTCTGGTGCCGTACTACGAGCACCCCGCCGAACAGCCCGACGCCTGGAACGCGCTCGTCGCGGCGGCGCCCCGGCTCTACGGCGTGGTGGTCAACCCCGCCAGCGGGCCCGGGACCTCGCCCGACCCGTCGTTCGCGGTGGTCGCCGGGCGGCTGCGGGCGGCCGGGGTGCGCGTGCTCGGCTACGCCGACACCGACTACGGCCGCCGGCCGCACGCCGACGTCGTAAGGGACCTGCTGTGCCACCGCGACTGGTACGGCGCGGACGGCGCCTTCCTCGACCAGGTGTCGGGAGAGGCGGACGCGCTGCCGCACTACCGCCGCATCGAGGTCGCCGCCCGCGCGGCCGGCGCGCGCACCCTGGTGCTCAACCACGGCGCCCACCCCGACCCGGCCTACGCCGAGCTCGGCGATCTGCTGGTCACGTTCGAGGGACCGTGGGACGCCTACCGCTCGCTGGCCGTGCCCCTGTGGACGGCCGACCACCCGCGCGAGCGGTTCTGCCATCTCGTGTACGCCGCGCCCTCCGAGGCGCGCGCCGAGGCCGCCGTCCACTGCGTCGTCCCCGGCGACGGCGCCCACCCGTGGGGCACGCTGCCGCACGACGTGGAGCCGGAGCTGTGAGACGCGCGCTCCCGCTGCTCGCGGCGGCGCTCCTGCTGCTCGCGGGCTGCACCGGGCAGGACCGCCCGCCGGACCCGAAGCCATCGAAACCGCAGCAGCCGCAGCAGCCGTCGCCGCCGTCGAAGGGGCGGTGGCGGCCGACGCCCGGCCTGGAGTGGCAGTGGCAGCTCAGCGGCCGGCTCGACCCGGGCGTCGACGCGCCGGTGTACGACATCGACGGCTTCAACCACTCCGCGTCCGAGGTCGCCGATCTGCACCGCCGGGGACGCAAGGTGATCTGCTACCTGTCGACCGGCGCCTGGGAGGACTTCCGCCCCGACGCCGGGAAGTTCCCCAAGGCCGTGCTCGGCCGCGGCAACGGCTGGGAGGGCGAACGCTGGCTCGACATCCGGCGCACCGACGTCCTGGAGCCCCTGATGGCCGAGCGCTTCGACATGTGCAGGGCCAAGGGCTTCGACGCGGTCGAGCCCGACAACATGGACGGGTACGCCAACCGCACCGGCTTCCCCCTCACCGCCGCCGACCAGCTCCGCTACAACCGGCTGATCGCCCGTCTGGCCCACGACCGGGGACTGGCGGTCGGCCTCAAGAACGACGTCGACCAGATCCCGCAGCTGGTGGGCGACTTCGACTTCGCGGTCAACGAGCAGTGCGCGGAGCACGACGAGTGCGAGCGGCTGACGCCGTTCGTGCGGGCGGGCAAGGCGGTGTTCCATGTGGAGTACGAGCTGGGGACGGGGGACTTCTGCGAACAGTCGCGCCGGCTGAAGCTGAGCTCGATGCGGAAGGAGTACGAGCTGGGGGTCTGGCGCGCGACGTGCTGACGCCGGGTCCGTGCCGCGAGGCCCGAGGTCCCGCGCCCGTCTCGCCGACCCGGCCTAGCGCACGGCCAGCGCGATCAGCGTCGCCGTCGCCGCCGTCTCGGCGACCGCCCCGAACACGTCCCCCGTCACCCCGCCGAACCGCCGTGCACAGTGCCGTAGAAGCAGCTCCGCCGCGGCCAGGGCCGCCACGGCCGCGAGGGCGCAGTGCGCCGCGCCGGCCGCGCTTGGAACCGGCGAGGCGCCGAAGAGCGTGCCCGCCGCCGCGCACGCCGCGACGACGAGCGCGGCGACTGTGAGGGCGGTGCGCATGCCCACCGTCTGAGCGACCGCCGCCCCCAGGCCTCCGGGGCGCGCGGCGGGGACTCCCGTGCGCGAGGCGAGGGTGAGGGCGAGGCGGGCCGTCACCGCGCTGAGCGCCGCCGCCAGCGCGCCCTGCGCCCAGCTCTCGCCGTACAGCTCGTACAGCGCCGCGATCTGCGCCAGCAGCACGAACAGCACAGTGATGACCCCGAACGGCCCGATGTCCGACTGTTTCATGATGCGCAGCGCGTCGTCCGCCGGCTTCCCGCTGCCGAGGCCGTCCGCGGTGTCGGCCAACCCGTCCAGATGGAGGCCCCGGGTCAGCGCCGCCGGGACGGCCGCGCTCGCCACGGCGGCCAGCAGCGGACCCGCGTCCAGCAGTGCCAGAGCGCCGCCGACGGCCGCCGCGAACAGCCCGACGACCAGCCCGGCCAGCGGCGCCCACAGCATTCCGGCGCGGGCCGCGGCCCGGTCCCAGCGGGCGACGCGGACCGGGAGCACGGTCAGCGTGCCGAAGGCGAAGCGGATGCCGTCGCCCAGCGAGGCGCGGCTGTCGGCCGAATCAGTCATCGCGCGAAGGGTAGCCCGGCCGCACTGACGGTAAGTTGCGCATAACGCGCGAAACGGGAGCGGGTGGCATGGGTCACTGGTTTTACCGCAACATCGTCGAGCCGGGGAAGCTCCCGCTGCTGCTCGCCCTTGCCTCCTTCGTGCTGACCTTTCTGATCACCCGCGCCATCACCCGGCTGATCAGGGCCGGCAAGGGCCCGTTCCGCAACGTCAGCACCGGCGGCGTCCACGTCCACCATGTGGTGCCCGGCGTCGTCCTCACCATCGTCGGCGGCTTCGGCGCCGTCGGCAGCGGACGGCACGGAGCCGCCGCGGCGGTCTGCGCCGTCATCTTCGGCATCGGCGCGGGCCTGGTGCTCGACGAGTTCGCGCTGATCCTCCACATGGACGACGTCTACTGGAGCGACCAGGGCCGCAAGAGCGTCGAGGTGGTCGTGCTCACCGCGTCCCTCGTGCTGCTGACCCTCGGGGGCTTCTCGCCGCTGGGCGTGAACGACCTGAACGACGATCAGCAGCAGAACCGGGCCGTGCTCCTGTCGACGCTCGCGCTGAACTTCGTGTTCGTGCTCCTCGCCCTGTTCAAGGGCAAGTTCCGCACCGCGCTGATCGGCGCCCTGGTGCCCTTCGTGGCGACCGTCGGCGCGCTGCGGCTGGCCCGCCCCGGCTCGCTGTGGGCCAGACGCTTCTACCGCAACCGCCCCAAGTTCCGGGCCAGAGCGGCGCTGCGCGCCTACCGTCACGACCGTCGCTGGACGGGCCTGTCCCGCAGACTTCAGGAGTGGATCGGCGGCGCCCCCGACCGGTCGCGGGACCGCGCGCCCTGACGCCGGTCCCTGCGCCGCTGGATCTGGGCCTCGACCGCGATCAGCACGAGCACCGCGGCGATGGCCGCCAGATGCTCCTTGCCCGCGAGATTGTTCTTGACGAAGATCTCGACGACCATCGCGACGATCACCAGCCCCGCGGTGAACCGGGCCCGGTAGCGCCAGCAGACGTAGACGGCGAGGCCGACGACCGCGGCCGAGGGACCCGTGTCGACGACCCGCGCGTCGGATGCGGGCACCCCGAGGACGCTGTCGGGGCCGAGCGCGATGCCGATCCGCGCGTACATCGTCCCGGCCAGCGTCGACAGATACGCGACCGCCAGCATCCGCACCCGGCCCAGCGTGATCTCCGCGATGCCGAAGACCAGCAGCACCTGCGCCAGCGCGCCCCACACCGGCAGGTCCAGCGCCGGCACGAACAGCGAGAGCGGGGTGCGCACCAGGGCGAGCCACAGCGGGTCCTCGGCCCGTACGAAGCCGATCACGCGGACCGGGTCATAGCCCCAGGACTGGTTCTGCACGATCTGGAAGAGCGCGGTGAGGCACACGGCCGTGAGCGTCAGCCAGATCGCCCCCGCCTTCTTGGCGACGAGCTCCCCGCGCACGGTCTGGTACAGAGGGCCCCACTCGCGTTGCGCGAAGGCGCTCACCTTGCTCAACGCTTGGTCTCCAGGTGTCTGCGGTGCATCCACCTGGGCAGGCCGGGGGCCTCCAGAAAGCCCTCGGCGCGGCCGGCGGCCAGGCCGATGCGCAACAGGTCGGCGCTCTTTTCGAAGAGCATGAATCGCGGCTCCCAGATCGGTCGGTACTTGGCGTTGGCTCGATACAGGGACTCGATCTGCCACCACCGTGAGAAGAAGCTGAGGAGCGAGCGCCACAGCCTCAGCACGGGTCCTGCCCCGAGCCTCGAGCCCCGTTCGAAGACCGACCTGAACATCGCGAAGTTCAACGAGACGTGAGTGATCCCGATCTCTTTCGCGCGCTGGAGCAGTTCGATGACCATGAACTCCATCAGGCCGTTCTCGGAGTCCCGGTCGCGCCGCATGAGGTCGAGCGAGAGCCCGGCCGGCCCCCAGGGCACGAAGCTGAGCACTGCCCGCAGCTCGCCCGCGCCCTCCTCGGCGCCGCGGTCCCAGCATTCGAGCATCACGCAGCGGCCGTCGCCCGGGTCGCCGAGCCGGCCCAGCGCCATGGAGAACCCGCGCTCGGTGGCCCCGTCGCGCCAGTCGTCGGCGCGCTGGAGCAGCACGGCCATCTCGTCGGCGGGAATGTCCTCGTGACGGCGGATCCGCACCTCGTACCCGGCGCGCCGCACCCGGTTGTAGGCCTGGCGCACCGTCCGCATGGCGCGCCCCTCCAGGGTGAACTCGGCGGTCTCCACGAGCGCCTCGTCGCCCAGTTCCAGCGCGTCCAGGCCGTGCCGTGCGTAGATCGTGCCGGCCTCCTCGCTGGCGCCCATCACGGCCGGGATCCAGCCGTGCTCGCGCGCCTCGGCCAGCCAGGGGTCGATCGCGCCGGGCCAGGCCTCCGGGTCGCCGATCGGATCGCCGGAGGCGAGGGACACCCCGCCGACGACCCGGTAGGCCACCGCCGCCTTGCCGGTCGGGGACCATACGACGCTCTTCTCGCGGCGCAGCGAGAAGTAGCCGAGCGAGTCGCGCTCGCCGTGCCGCTCCAGCAGGGCGCGCAGCCGCGCCTCGTCCTCCTCGGTGATCGGGTCGACGGCCCGCCGGGAGCGGAAGGCTGCGTACAGCACGGCGAGCAGCAGCAGTGTGGACAGCACGTTGACGGCGACGTCGACCCAGCCGGGCGTGCTGATGTCCGCGAAGCGGGCGTCGTCGGCGTCCAGCGAGACCAGCCGCATCACCCCGTAGTGCCAGCGCTCCAGGAACGTGGAGGCGCCGGCCGCGGTGTCGGTGACGGTGACCAGGAGCGCGGCGAGCAGGGAGGCGACCAGCAGCCCGCCGGCCGCCACGGCCGCGGCGAGCTTGGGGTTGGAGCGGTCGCCCTTCGCGTAGAACTCGCGCCGCCCCAGGAGCAGCGCGAGCACGAACATGGTGGTCAGCACCAGCGAGACCCAGTTCTGGGCATGTGCGCGGATGCCGGGCTCGACCGCGACGGCGAGGGCGAAGAGCAGCAGGAAGAGTCCGCCGAGTACGAGGTTGAGGATCCAGGCCGCCCGCTTGCGGCGGCGCATGGTGATCGCCAGGAAGAGGGTGAAGGCCCCGGAGGCGAAGCCGGCGGTGAGCAGATAGGGCGTGAAGTAGTCGTCGACGTTGTGGCGGCGGAGGTCCTGGCCGAAGGAGACCCAGACGGCGCTCAGGAAGTTGACGAAGGCGACGGCTCGCAGATACCAGACGGCGAAGGCGGCGCCGCGGCGGGAACGGGCGGTGCTGCGGGGCCGGTCGCCGGCGGCGCGATTGGCGGGCCCGGCGTCGGTGCTCTGCGCGCCGGTGCTCGTGCCTGCGCTCTTGGCGGTCTTCGCGCCTGCGCCCTTCCCCCCGGCGCTCGCGCCGGTGTCCTTCGCGGCGCTTCTGCCCTGGCCGCCGATCAGGGCGCCGTCCGGGCTCGGGCACGGACCCGGACCCGGACGCGAGCCAGCGCTGCGTACGGCGTCCCCGTCGGCGCCCGCCTCGACGCCCCCGACACCCCCGTCGACGCCTGTGCCGGCGCCCCGGCTCGTTCCCCGGCTTGTCTCTTCCGTGGACAAACGGACCTCTCCCATGAAACGCGATGATATGGGGCATCGCGCATCACAACGGGTCGAGGGCCTGCACCGCGAGGGCCTCGTCCACCCGGTCGGAGAGATCGACCGGGCCGATCACGACGCTCGGGGTCTCGGGTCCGCCGTCGAAGAGT
>NZ_JBFAYB010000185.1:0-6887 GCF_040681075.1 Streptomyces sp. NPDC051907
TGTCGAGGACGACCGCGCTCAGACGGTCGGGCACGTTCGCTCCGCCCTGGCCGGGTCTGCCTGCGTCTTCTCGGGAGCTTTCGCCGCCGCCTTCTTGGCGCGGGCGGCCCTCTTCGCGGGCGTCTTCTTCGCGGCCCGCTTCGCCGCCGCCTTCGGCTGCTCCGGCTCCGGCTCCGCCTCGGCGGCGGGGGCGTCCTCCGCCGGGGGCTCCATCAGACTGCGCAGATCGTCAATGGACTGAGGGCCCACGGCCGGGTCAGCGTGCTCCACCGTGCCCGACGCCTGCCCCTTCGCGAGCTGGTCGGCCTCCTTCATCTTCTCCGTCAGCACGTTCCGCACGCTGTACTCGCCGGTGTCGTCCGCCGCGAAGTCCAGCGCCAGCGCATCGCGGGCCTCCATGAACACCTCGCGCAGCAGCGTCAGCCGCACCACGCCGTTCGGCTGCCCGCCGGTCAGCTCCGCCAGCCGCAGCAGCCGCACCGCCGTGTCCTTGTGCTCCTGGAGGACCGTCGCGATCGTGTCGCTGTCCGGGAACGCGGACTCGTCCTCGCCGTCGAGCATGTCCTCCACGGACAGCGGCATCCCGATCAGCACCTCCGGGCAGTACCGGGTGATGGCCCTGGTCGTGACGCGGGCGACCATCATGTTCTCCGGCTGCTTCGCGTACTGCTCACCGCCGAAACCGGTCCGCTCCGAAGGCGTCGTCAGGCCCAGCGCGACGGCCTCCTGCATGGTGAAGCGCACCTCGTGCGCCTCCGGCTCCCCCTTGCAGTGGATCAGCGCCACCGCGTGGAACCGGTCGAACTCCACGTACTTGATCCGGTGACCCGCCCGCCGGGCCAGCGCCCGCGCCAGCTTGGCCGAGGTGCCCACCGAGCCGTCACCGGCCAGGTACAGCTCCTTCCACGCGACCGCGATCGGGATGTCCAGAGCGCGCGCGTGCAGCATGACCGCAAGGATGTTGTGGGGCTTCTTCCGCAGCTTGACCGGCAGGAACTCCCCGGCCTCGGCCAGCATGTTCGCCAGCTCCATCATCTGCGTGAAATCCGCGGGCACGTCCGTACTGGGCAGGACGTGACTGGACACTGGGGCACCCGCCGTGGATGCTGTAGCCGTCGACGTGTTCACCATTTGAGGCTTGGTCTCCTTACGTGTTTGCTCGTTGACGCCGTGTAGGCGGCCCCCGGTCCTGATTCCGTCATGCCGGGGGCTGCCGTCTTTCTGTGGACTAGGCGGCCTCCTGCGATTCCCGCCATGCTTCCAGCGCCCGCTCCACCCGGCTGGTCAGGCCGGGGCGCTCGGCGAGCCGCTGCTGAACCCAGGCGATGTCCGGTGACAGGCCGAACTCGGCGGTCCGGCGGACCACCCACAGGTCGATCCCGTCGTCGTTCAGGCGGCCGGTCTGCTCGCCGAACTCGATGACGCGGGGCTCGGCCCAGCCGTACTTGCGGTACCGGCCCTGGCCCACGGCCACGTCTGCGGGGATGAACGCGTTGCGCTCCCGCATGAAGTACACCGCCTGCTTGCTCAGGCCGTACGCGTACGACGCCAGCCACGACGACAGGTAGACGCTGGGCGTCACGCTGTACGTGGACTTCACCAGCGTCGCCGCCTTGGCCAGGGAGCCCTCGGCCGCCGGGAGGTTGCGGGGGTGGCCGTCCGCGTCCAGCCGGTCGGCGTCCGCGCCGAACCGCCGGGCCCGCTTCGGCTCCCAGCCGAGGTTGTCCTTCGCGACCACCACGTCCGGCCCGATCATGTGCCCGTTCTCCAGCAGCCGGTACAGATGGCCTCGCGACAGCCCCATGCCCTTCGCCAGCTCCTTGTGACTCCAGAGCGTGCGCGTGTGCTCGTCTTCGTCCTGCTTCATGATGCAAACCTCCTGTCTCTGAGACACAGAGTTTAAGGGTGGGGGGCTGGGCTGCAACGCCCCCCACCCAGGTTGACCTGCTGGGGTTACAGCCCCAGGTACGCGTCCTTGTCCCACTCCGCCTCGGCGGGCCGGCACTCCAGGCAGTGCTCCCCGCCGGGCAGCACCGGCTCGTCCGCGCAGATCGGGCACGTCTCGGCGTTGGGCGTGTCGCACATCTCCGCCTCGTGCCCGCCGCAGGGGGCGTCCTCCTCCCAGCACTCCGCGCACCGCGCCCGGCCCTCGCTGTCGGCGGCGTGGGCGTGGCTCATGTCGTAGAACACGTTGAGCGCCCGGGTCGGGCGGGGAGCGCCAGGGTGGGGCGGCCGGAATGCCGGGTCCGGCACCACCACGACGCGGGTCTGGCGGATGGTGTGCGGCAGAGCGACGAGCAGCAGACCGCATTCGCAGACGGCCGCCTCGTGCTCCCAGTCCCAGCCCTCGGGTTCGCGCGCCATGCGCTGGCCCATGGCCTCAATCATCGTGGTCGTGGCGTCACCGGCGGCGATCATCTCTGCCAGCTCATCGAGCTTCATAGCCTGGTCTCCTTCGGGTCGAACCCCCCTGCCGTGTGACACTAGATTAGCATGCGACATGTGCGGACGCAAACCTATTGACACGCGGCGCGGCGCGGGCAGCAGAGAGCCCCCCGGCCAACCGGCCGGGGGGCTCACCCGCGGAGCTACCCGGCCGCCCGGTCGACCAGCCCCCCGATGTACTCCTTCACCTGGGCCATCGTCGCGAACGACGTGATCGGCGGCGACTCCTTCCGCTCCGCCCCCGCCCACACGTGCCAGGTCTTCCCGGCCTCGAACCAGTACGGCACCAGGACCGGCTTCCTCTCCCGCGTGCGGAAGGTGAACTGACGGGTATGCCACACCCGGTCGTCCCCCTCCGCACGCAGGAGGAAGAACTGCTCGCCGCCCTCCGCCTCGTCCGGCCGCTCCGCCCGCACCTCAGCCACGCCGCGCCCCTTTCACCCTGGCCCGCGCCGCCAGCGTCAGCTTCAGCCGCAGCGCGTCGGCCTCCTCCCGGTGCCCCACCGGCACCGGCGTCAGATCCATGCTCAGCATCCCCAGGGCCCAGTCCGCCTGACCCATCGCGCTGGCCGCCAGCGTCAGCATCCCCAGCTTCACTCCGGTCGGCAGGAACTCCACCTCCCGACCGGACACGGCGAAGTCGGCGGCGGAGGTGAACTCCCGCTCGCCCTCGACCGCGTCCGACACGATCGCCGCCGCCGCCCATCCGCGCAGATAGGCGACGCGGACGGCGGGCAGCTCCTCGCCCGGGAGCTGGTCGGTCGCCACGCAGTCGACGTAGGCCAGCCCCTCCAGCGCGCCCGCCACGATGTCGTGGGCGTGAGCCGGAGAGTCGCTGACCTCCACGGCCAGCGCCCGGCCGGGGTCGGTGCTCAGCGGGCGGGCGTCGTTCCAGGTCATACAGGTCTCCTCGTGTCGCATGTGGTCAGGTCCGCCTCGTCCAGGGGATCGGGACCAGGGCGGCGGCCAGCGCGTTCTCCGCCGCCGCCATCCAGCTCCGCGCCTGCCCGTCCGCGCAGTCAGCCCACAGGCTGGCCGCGCGGTCCAGGGCCACAGCCGCGCCGTACTCCAGCACCGCACGCTCCGCCTGGAGCGGGCTGGCCTGGTCGGCGCTGCGCCGCAGGGTCTGAGCGCGTAACGCGCAGACCGTGACCATCCGCTTCCCCTCCGCGCCCAGCAGGGGCGGCGGGGGGTGGGACTGCGGGGACGGCCCCCGCGTGATCTGAACGCCCATGGACGTGGTCTCCTTGCTGCCGTGTGAGACACAACATTAGCGTTCGCCAGGTGCTGTACACAAATCTCATGTCTCTGAGACATTGGAGTTGTGCAATCGACTCGGCGTATGTAAACCTTGTGTCACACAAGGGGGCAGACGCCCCCAAGTCACTAAGGAGCCCGCCATGGCCACCACCCGCTACGTCGTCGCCGCCACCGCCTCCAGCCCCGAGGTCAAGATCGTCAGCAACCTGAAGGCCGCCCGCGCCGAGGCCGACGCCCGCGCCAAGCTGGACCGCGTGGACGTCGAGGTCCGCACCCAGGCCACCGACAAGGTCAGCTACACCGCCAAGGGCGCGCCGGTCGCCGAGACCCCCGTCGCCCCGGCCGTCGACGCCGACGACACCACCCACGTGACCGAGACCGCCGCCGACACGGACGAGGCGGAGGCCGCGCTGGCCGCCGCCGAGGCCGCCGACCCGGAGCTGGCCGCAATGGTCGCCGCCGTCGACGAGCCCGCCGCCGACGAGGACGATCTGCCGGAGCCGGACGCCGACACCAAGGCCGCGTTCGACGCCGCGCTGGCCGCCGTCATGGGCGAGGTGGACACCGGCGCGGCGGCCACCGCCCCCGCCGCCGAGGACTCCCCGGCCGACCAGGCCCCCGCCGAAGACAAGGACGCCGACCGGCGCGCCGCGTGCGGCTGCCTGGTGGAGAAGATCATCGCCAGCGGCGAGCACGGCAAGGGCTGCACCCAGGCCCCCGCCGTCAAGGCCAAGGCCGCCTCGGTCGCCAAGGACCCCCAGCCCCGCCAGGCCGCCGCCCGCCGCACCGGCAACACCGGCCGCCGCGAGGCCCTGGGCAAGTCCGCGGTGGACGGCTGGGAGCTGCTCTACGACAAGCCCCGCCAGAAGGCCCAGGTCGGCCGCAAGGACGGCAAGTACGCCCTCATCTGCACCGACCACAAGCACGCCCACCCGCTGAACCGACTGGTCCAGGAGCGCGGGCTGCGCAGCGGAAAGCGGTCGGTCTGGTGCCCCGAGTGCACCAACTGATCCCCGCAGGCCGACCCGCCCGCCCGGCGCCCGCCGGGCGGGCACCCTGCCACAGAGGAGAGAGAACCTTCGATGACCGAGCCCCGCGAACACGACACCTACATCACCCCAGAGAAGGCCGCCGAACTCCTGGGCCACGCCAAGGTCTCCACCGACCACGCCGCCGCGTACGCCCGCCAGGTGGAGGCGGACGCGTGGATCACGGACGGCGTGCACGAGATCGACCCCGAGCGGGCGCGGGAGCTGATGCGGCGGTCGGCGTTGCGGTACGTGGCCGAGCGGCTGGACGGCAAGCGCGTGGCCCGCTACGCCACGCTCATGCTCATGGGCACGTGGAAGCCCAGCCCCGACCCCATCCCGCTCACCGAGGACGGCTACCTGGTCAACGGCCTGAACCGGCTGGCCGCCATCGCCCTGTCCGGCACCACCCAGCAGATGTTCATCGTCACCGACCCGCGCCCCGTGGCCGAGCTCGGCCTGGACTGGCACTCCGGCCCCCGCGTGTGCGACGTGGAGCCGCTGCCCGCCGACCACCCCGACCGCAACCGCTACTGATCCCCGCAGATCGCCGACCCCGTCCGCCGGACGGGGTCGGCCCGTTGAGAGAGGAACCCCCGCATGGCCACGCCCGAGACCGACTACACCCCCGGCGACGAGCCGGTGCCCGTGGGCACTGTCGTCCGCTACACCGGCAGCCGCGCCCACGGCGAGTACGAGATCACCGAGCACCGTGATCCCGCCGAACACCCCCGCGCCCGCCTGCCGCTGAGCGACAGCGCCAGGGCGGCCTACCCGGACGGGACGGCGTACGACCTGTGGCCGGTCGGCGTGGAGCGCAAGTTCGGCAACCGCGACCGCGCCGTCTACTACGCGCGGCGCACCTCGTTCACGGTCGTGTCGCCGCCCGCCCAGGGCTGACCCCATCCCCGCAGACCAAGGAGTAGTGCCATGGCCGGACTCGGCCTGAACATCATCATCGACCGCATGGGCAAGCCGGGGCAGCCGTTCGCGGAGCGGCTGGAACAGCTCGGCGCGGAGGTGGCCGACGCCCTGATGGAGCTGGAGTACCTGGTCCGGGAGGAGGCCCGGTCGGCTGGCGTCGCCGAGGCCGACCTCGACGAGCACGCGGGCACGGCCGTGGGGGTCGTGGTCGGCAATCGGTGCCGTGGCGTCGTGGCCGACGCTGCGAAGCGGCGGGCGGCGCGCCGGTTCCCGGTGCGGGCGGATGCCGACACGCAGTGACACAGGATTTACAAATGTCTATGGCGGAAGCTAATCTGTTGTCACACGGCAGGACGGGAGGCCAAGCCATGACGCTCACCGCCAGCTTCGCAGCCGGTACCCCCGGCGACGACGAATGGCTCCGACAGCAGGAAGCCGACCGCCGATACGCCTTCGATCAGCAGCTGGCCTACGAAGCCCGCCGCTCCGCCCTCAAGCGCGAGCGCCAGGCGGAGCTGGCGGCGGAGGCCGCCAAGGTGAGGGCGCGCCAGTGCCCGGACTGCTTCCTGGTCCGGACCCCGGCGGGCACCTGCGACTGCACCGAAGGCTGATCCACGCAGACCGGCCCCCGGCCGCCCGGCCGGGGGCCCATACGACAGAGACGAGCACACCATGACCTTCACCCTGGACCAGCTCCGCAAGGGGCACCACGTCACCGCGACCGACGAGAGCATCACCGTGATCGGCACGGTGTTCAAGGTCGGCGAAGACCCCAGCCTGCCGAGCGTGGACATCATGACCGCCAGCGGCGACACGCACCGGGTGCCGGTCGAGCTCATCACCGAGCGCACCCGCCCGCTCCACGAGATCGCGGCCGACATCCGCGAGAGCTGGGGCAACGTCACGTACAGCGCCGTCCCTTACCTGGTGGCGATGCGCGAGCTGGACAAGATCACCGACGACTACGGCCACGACTCCGGCGAGGGCATCGTCCGCCGCTTCCTGGGCAACGCGAGGGGCTGGCGCGGCGAGAAGGCCAAGGAGATCAAGGCCGAGCTGCGCGCCCTGGCCGGTATGAAGTGACCAGCCTCCCCGGCATCCCGCCCGCCCCGCAGTAACGTCACGAACGTCCGCCCGGCCGCCCGGCCGGGCGGGCGGCCGGATCACAGGAGACCAAGCCTCATGTACGACGACGACAACCAGCCGGTCATCCCCCGCCACATCATCCCC
>NZ_JBFAYB010000186.1:0-6749 GCF_040681075.1 Streptomyces sp. NPDC051907
ATCGCCGACACCGGCTGCTTGATCCCCAGATTCACCACGTTGTAGCCGTTGTTGGACAAGATGATGTCCACCAGGTTCTTGCCGATGTCGTGCACGTCCCCGCGGACCGTCGCCAGCACGATCGTGCCCTTGCCCTCCGCGTCCGACTTCTCCATGTGCGGCTCCAGATAGGCGACCGCGTTCTTCATCACCTCGGCCGACTGGAGCACGAACGGCAGCTGCATCTGCCCCGACCCGAACAGCTCGCCCACGACCTTCATCCCCTCCAGGAGAACGTCGTTGACGATCTCCAGAGCGGGACGCACCGTCAGCGCTTCGTCCAAGTCCCCTTCGAGGCCGTTCTTCTCGCCGTCGATGATGCGTCGCTGGAGCCGCTCGTCCAGCGGCAGCGCGAGCAGCTCCTCGGCCTTGCCCGCCTTCATCGACTTCATGTTGACGCCCTCGAACAGCTCGAGGAACGTCTGGAGGGGGTCGTAGCCCTCGGTCCGGCGGTCGTAGACCAGGTCCAGGGCGACCTTGACCTGCTCCTCCTCCAGCCGGGCGATCGGCAGGATCTTCGAGGCGTGCACGATCGCGGAGTCCAGACCGGCCTTGACGCACTCGTCCAGGAACACCGAGTTCAGCACCACACGGGCGGCCGGATTGAGGCCGAAGGAGATGTTCGACAGACCCAGGGTCGTCTGCACGTCCGGGTGCCGGCGCTTCAACTCCCTTATGGCCTCGATGGTGGCGATGCCGTCCTTGCGGGACTCCTCCTGGCCCGTGCAGATGGTGAAGGTCAGGGTGTCGATGAGGATGTCCGACTCGAGGATCCCCCAGTTGCCGGTCAGATCGTCGATGATCCGCTCGGCGATGGCGACCTTCGCCTCGACCGTGCGGGCCTGGCCCTCCTCGTCGATGGTCAGCGCCATCAGCGCGGCGCCGTGCTCCTGCGCCAGCCGGGTGACCTTCGCGAAGCGGGACTCGGGGCCGTCGCCGTCCTCGTAGTTGACGGAGTTGATGACGGCCCGGCCGCCGAGCTTCTCCAGCCCCGCCCGGAGGACGTCCACCTCGGTCGAGTCCAGCACGATCGGCAGCGTGGACGCCGTGGCGAACCGGCCGGCCAGCTCGGCCATGTCGGCGACGCCGTCGCGGCCCACGTAGTCGACGCAGAGATCCAGCAGATGCGCGCCCTCGCGGATCTGGTCGCGGGCCATCTCCACGCAGTCGTCCCAGCGGGCGTCCAGCATGGCCTCGCGGAACTTCTTCGACCCGTTGGCGTTGGTCCGCTCGCCGATGGCGAGATACGACGCGTCCTGCCGGAACGGCACGCTCTGGTAGAGCGACGCGGCGCCCGGCTCCGGCCGCGGGTCACGGGCGGGGGGCACGATGCCGCGGACCCGCTCGACGACCTGCCGCATATGCTCCGGAGTCGTGCCGCAGCAGCCGCCCACCAGCGAGAGGCCGTACTCCCGTACGAACGCCTCGTGGGCGTCGGCGAGCTCGCTCGCGCTCAGCGGGTAGTGCGCGCCGTTCTTGCCCAGCACCGGCAGACCCGCGTTGGGCATCGCGGACACCTTCGTCCGCGCATGCCGGGCCAGATAGCGCAGGTGCTCGCTCATCTCGGCCGGGCCGGTGGCGCAGTTCAGACCGATCATGTCGATGCCCAGCGGCTCCAGCGCGGTCAGCGCCGCGCCGATCTCCGAGCCCAGCAGCATCGTCCCGGTCGTCTCGACCGTCACCGAGCACAGCAGCGGCAGATCCACGCCCGCGACCTCGCGGGCCCGCCGTGCGCCGAGGATCGCGGCCTTGGTCTGGAGGAGGTCCTGAGTGGTCTCCACGAGCAGCGCGTCCGCGCCGCCCGCGATCATGCCCTCGGCGTTCTGCTGATACGCGTCCCGCAGCGTGAGATACGGGGCGTGGCCGAGGGTCGGCAGCTTGGTGCCCGGACCCATCGAGCCCAGCACCCAGCGCTGCTGCCCGGTCGACGCCGTGAACTCGTCCGCCACCTCGCGGGCGATCCGCGCGCCGGACTCGGAGAGCTCGAAGACCCGCTCGGGGATGTCGTACTCGGCGAGCGCGGCGAAGTTCGCGCCGAAGGTGTTCGTCTCCACGCAGTCGACGCCCACCGCGAAGTACGCCTCGTGCACCGAGCGCACGATGTCCGGCCGGGTCACGTTCAGGACCTCGTTGCAGCCCTCGAGGTTCTCGAAGTCCTCCAGCGTGGGGTCCTGGGCCTGGAGCATCGTGCCCATCGCCCCGTCGCACACCACCACACGCGTCGCGAACGCCTCGCGCAGGGCGTCGATCCGGGCCGCGCTCATCCCGTGCCCGCCATGGGGGAGGCGAGCTCGCCCGCGGCCTCGTCGCCGTACGTCGAGCGGACCCGGGCCAGCAGCTTCTCGCCGTCCAGGCTCTCCGGCTGGGTGCCGGTGGTCTCCAGGACGGTGGTGGCGAGCGCGCTGCCCAGCTGCGCCGCGCGCTCCAGGCCGAGGCCCCACGCGGTCGCGGCGAGGAAGCCGGCGCGGAAGGCGTCGCCGGCGCCGGTCGGCTCGAGGGGACCGCTCGGCGGGACGGCGGGCACGTCCACGGGCCGCAGCCCGGCGCGTTCGATGTGGACGCCGTCCGCGCCGCGGGTGGTCACCCAGACGCCCACCCGGCCGAGCAGCTGCTGTTCGGTCCAGCCTGTCTTCTCCTGGACGAGCACGCTCTCGTATGCGTTGGTGAACAGATACGCGGGGTGGTCCAGGAGCGCCCGGATCTCCTCGCGCCCCATGAAGGCGAGCTGCTGCGAGGGGTCGGCGGCGAACGGCAGGCCCAGCGCGACGCACTCGCGGGTGTGGCGGACCATGGCCTCGGGGTCGTTGGGCGAGACGACCACGAGGTCGAGGCCGCCGGAGCGCTCGTGCACCGGGCGCAGGTCGATGGTGCGGGCCTGGCGCATGGCGCCCGCGTAGAAGGAGCCGATCTGGTTCTGGTCGGCGTCGGTGGTGCACACGAAGCGGGCGGTGTGCTGGGACTCGCTGACGTGCACCGAGTCGGTGTCGACGCCGTTCTCCTTGAGCCAGAGCTGGTAGTCGGCGAAGTCCGTGCCCACCGCTCCGACGAGGAACGGGGTGAGACCGAGCCGGCCGAGGCCGAAGGCGATGTTCGCCGCGACGCCGCCGCGCCGGATCTCGAGCTCCTCGACGAGGAAGGACAGCGAGACCTTGTCGAGGCTCCCGGCGATCAGCTGCTCGGTGAACCTGCCGGGGAAGACCATGAGATGGTCCGTTGCTATCGAACCAGTTACGGCTATGCGCACGGTCACTGCTCCTTTGTCGGTGGCGGCCGTCAGTCGGCGATGGCTGCCTGGCGCAGCTTCTCGGCGCGGTCCGTGGCCTCCCAGGTGAAGTCGGGGATGTCCCGGCCGAAGTGGCCGTACGCGGCGGTCTGCGCGTAGATGGGCCGCAGCAGGTCGAGGTCGCGGATGATGGCCGCCGGGCGCAGGTCGAAGACCTGGTCGATGGCGCTCTGGATGCGGGTCACCGGGACGGTCTCGGTGCCGAAGGTCTCGACGAACAGGCCGACGGGCTCGGCCTTGCCGATGGCGTACGCGACCTGGACCTCGCAGCGGGCGGCGAGGCCCGCGGCCACCACGTTCTTGGCGACCCAGCGCATCGCGTACGCGGCCGAGCGGTCCACCTTGGAGGGGTCCTTGCCGGAGAACGCGCCGCCGCCGTGGCGGGCCATCCCGCCGTACGTGTCGATGATGATCTTCCGGCCGGTCAGACCCGCGTCGCCCATCGGGCCGCCGATCTCGAAGCGCCCGGTCGGGTTGACGAGCAGCCGGTAGCCCTCGGTGCTCAACGAGACGCCGTCCTCGGCGAGTCGGCGCAGCACCGGCTGGACCACGCAGTCGCGGACGTCGGGGATGAGCAGCGTGTCCAGGTCGATGCCGGGGGCGTGCTGCGAGGAGACGACGACGGTGTCGAGGCGGACCGCCTTGTCGCCGTCGTAGGCGATGGTGACCTGGGTCTTGCCGTCGGGGCGCAGATAGGGGACGGTCCCGTTCTTGCGGACCTCGGTCAGCCGGGCGGCGAGCCGGTGGGCGAGGGTGATGGGCAGCGGCATCAGCTCGGGCGTCTCGTCGCAGGCGTAGCCGAACATCAGGCCCTGGTCGCCGGCGCCCTGGGTGTCGAGCGCGTCGCCCTCCCCGTCCGGCACGGCGCCCTCGACGCGCTTCTCGTACGCCGTGTCGACGCCCTGCGCGATGTCGGGCGACTGCGCGCCGATGGAGACGGAGACGCCGCAGGACGCGCCGTCGAAGCCCTTGGCGGAGGAGTCGTAGCCGATCTTGAGCACGGTCTCCCGGACCAGGCTCTGGATCTCGGCGTAGCCCTGGGTGGTGACCTCGCCGGCCACATGGACCTGGCCGGTGGTGATCAGCGTCTCGACGGCGACGCGCGAGGTGGGGTCCTGGGTGAGCAGCGCGTCGAGGATCGCGTCGCTGATCTGGTCGGCGATCTTGTCGGGATGGCCCTCGGTCACGGACTCCGAGGTGAACAGACGAAGGGACACGGATCCTCCAAGTGCGGCGCGCAGTCTGCCGGATGGTCGTTCCCGGCAGACTGCGCGCCATGGCTGCAGGAGGGCTCAAAGGCAGCTAAACACCCCCGGCGCGGCCCCCGTCGTCCGGGGCGGGCGTGGAGCGGGAGCCGAACCACTCGATCCAGTTCATGGCGAAGAAGACGTCGCCGGAGATCTTCAGTCGTCCGTTGACGAACGCGTCCGTGCCCTTGAGCTCGCCGACGGCGAGGGCGACCAGATCGTCGACGTCGACGCCGATGGTGGCGTCGGCGGGCCGGTCGAGGGCGACGGCGGCGGTGCAGCCGCCGTCCTCGACGACGATGTACCGATGGCGCACGCCCAGCGGGGTGTTGACCGCGTACCGGAAGATCCCGGACTGGCCGTGGGCGCGCTCGGGGCTGAAGCAGGAGCGGAACCACTCGAAGACCAGCTCCAGCAGCCGGTCGATCTCGTCCTCCGGGGTGTGTCCGGCGCGCGCGGCGGCGCCGGCCTCGGCGAGATGCTTGAGCTGGAGGTGACGCGCGTCGGGCGGGCGTGTCATGAGGCGCCTCGCTCGGCGGGAGCGGTCGCGGTGGTGTGCTCGATGAGGACGGAGGCGTCCTTGTCGCCGTCGCCTGCGGCGACGACGGCGGCGAAGCCGGCTCTGACGGTGTCGAGGACGGGCAGCGCCACGCCGGCGCCGGCGGCGTCGTCGATGGCCAGGCGCAGGTCCTTCTCCATGAGGGTGGACCGGAAGAAGGCCGGCTCGTAGCTGCCCTTGCGCATCAGCTCGGCGCGGAAGCGCATGACGATCGAGCTGAACCCGCTCTCGGCGACGGCGGAGAGCAGTCGGTCGCGGTCGAGTCCGGTCCGCACGCCGTACGCCACCGCCTCGCAGAGGGAGGCGACTTGGGCGCCGAGGAGCAGGTTGAAGATCAGCTTGATCGTGGCGGCGGTGCCGGGGGCGCCCAGGTGCAGGACCTCGGAGCCGATCGCGTCGAGGATGCCGGCGACCTCGGCGACGTCCTGCTCGGCCCCGCTGGTGTAGACGCGGAGCTTGCCCTCGCGGGCCTGGAAGGGGTTGCCGACGACGCACGCCTCGACGCGCCGCAGCCCGGCGTCCGCCAGCCGCGCGGCGGCCGTGCGGGCGTACTCCGGGGAGACGGTGGAGGTGTCGACGACGATGCTGCCCGGGACGAGGACGGGGACGATCTGCCGGAACAGGACGTCGTCGACGGCGGCTTCGTCGCTCAGGCTGAGCAGCACGACGGACTGTCCGCGCGCGGCGTCGGCGGGGCTGTCCGCGACCAGGGCGCCCGCGTCGGCGAGAGCGCGGGCCTTGGCGGCGGTGCGGTTGTGGACGACGAGGTCCATGCCCGCATCGAGCAGCCGCTGCGCCATGCCGCCGCCCATGTTCCCGAGGCCGACGAAGGCGATGCGGCCGCCGGGCGCGGGCCTGGGGGCGGGGACCGTCGCGGGCTGGGCCGCGCCCTGCGCGAAGGGGCCGCGGGGCGGCTGCGCCTGGTGCGCCGGGGGGATGTCGTAGACGGTCTGCGTGGTCGTCATCTCGCCGCGCGTGCGGTACTGGCCCAGCCTGCGGCGGTGCTCCACATGGGCCTCGCTCACCTCGAACGCGCGGAAGGACTTCTCGTCCGCCCAGTCCGTGATCACGTAGTAGACCGGGGTGTCCCCCTCGGTCGCCCGCGTCAGCGTCTGGCCCCGGTTGGCCGGCTGGCGGGCGATGGCCGAGCCGACCTCCCACCAGGTCCTCTCGAACTCGTCCTGTGTGCCGGGCTGGATTTCCATCCGCAGGATCACGCGGAAGAGGGGAGTCTCGGCCATCTGTCAGCCTCCAAGGCGTAGGGATGCCGCATTACCCTCTCCGCCGCCCCTCGATCCCGGATCGAGGACGGGTCCGGCCCTCCCGTGCCCCCCGCGGCCCGTACGGCGCCTGATCGGCGAGGAGGCGGACGCGCGGGGCCGGGGAGAGCCGCGCGACGGCGACCTGCTGGAGCTCGTCCTTGGCGCGGGCCGGCGGGCCCGGTCGGCCTGACGCTTGCGCTGGGGCGGCTTCGGGCGCTCGGGGCGACCGGGTTCCTGCTCGCGCTGCCCGCGCCGGGACATCCGCTGGGCCTCCGCGGACCGCCCGCGGCCGAGGACCGCCTCCAGCTGCGCGGCCAGCGGCGCCGGGTCGGCCTCCTCGTCGCCGGCCGGCCGGCGCG
>NZ_JBFAYB010000187.1:0-6710 GCF_040681075.1 Streptomyces sp. NPDC051907
GTGCGGGCCGCCGCTTTTGCGCCCCCCCCGCCCCGGCCGGGCCTCGGGGGGGCCCCCAGCGGCTGCTCGCAGCCGCTGGAGCCCGGCCATAGCCGTCAGCCGTCAGCCGTCAGCCGGTCAGAGGCGCTCGGGCGTCCGGATGCCCAGCAGGGCCATGCCCTGGTGGAGCGTGCGGGCGGTCAGCTCCGAGAGGAAGTAGCGGTTCTCGGCCTGGGCCGGGGTGTCCGCCTTCAGCACCGGGCACTCGGCGTAGAAGGTCGTGTACAGCGACGCCAGCTGGTACAGGTACGCGGCCAGCTTGTGCGGCTCGTACGCGGCGGCCACCTCGGCCAGCGTCTCGCCGAACTGGTCCAGGTGCAGGCCCAGCGCCCGCTCCGCCGGCACGAGTTCGAGCTCGGGGTGCGGCTGGGCCGTCAGGTCCGCCGCGTTCCGGCTGATCGACTTGGCGCGGGCGTAGGCGTACTGGATGTACACCGAGGTGTCGCCGTTGAGCGCCACCATCTGGTCCAGGTCGAACTTGTAGTCCCGGGCCGCCGACGTCGACAGGTCCGCGTACTTCACCGCGCCGATGCCGATCTGCGCGCCGTTCTCGACGATCTCCTCCTCGGTGAGGGCGATCTTGTCGTTGTTCTTCTCGCGGACGACCGTCGTCGCCCGCTCGATCGCCTCGTCGAGGAGGTCCACCAGCCGTACGGTCTCGCCCTCACGGGTCTTGAACGGCTTGCCGTCCTTGCCCAGGACCGTGCCGAAGCCCAGCTGGTGCGCCGTGACGTCCTCGGTGAGCCAGCCGGCCCGCCGCGCCGTCTCGAAGACCATCTTGAAGTGCAGCGACTGCCGGACGTCCACCACGTACAGCAGGGTGTCCGCCTTGAGGTCGCCGACCCGGTTGCGGATCGCGGAGAGGTCGGTGGCCGCGTAGCCGTAGCCGCCGTTGGACTTCTTCACGATCAGCGGGGTCGGGTTGCCGTCCGGGCCCTTCACGTCGTCGAAGAACACGCACAGGGCGCCCTCCGAGCGGACCGCCACGCCCGAGTCCTCCAGGATCTGGCAGGTCTCCTCGAGCATGTCGTTGTAGCCGGACTCGCCGACGACGTCCGGGTCGGCGATCTTCACGTCCAGCTTGTCGAAGACCGAGTAGAAGTAGATCTTCGACTCGTCGACGAAGCGCCGCCACATCGCGACGGTCTCCTCGTCGCCCGCCTGGAGGTCGACGACCCGCTGGCGCGCCCGGTCCTTGAACTCGGCGTCGGAGTCGAAGACGACCCGCGCGGCCTTGTAGAGGCGGTTGAGGTTGGACATCGCCTCCTCGCCGGAGGCAGCCGCGTCCTTGTGGTCCAGCTCGTGCGGGTGCTCGATCAGATACTGGATGAGCATGCCGAACTGGGTGCCCCAGTCGCCGATGTGGTGGCGGCGGACCACCTTCTCGCCCGCGAACTCCAGGATCTGCACCATCGCGTCGCCGATCACCGCGGAGCGGAGGTGGCCGACGTGCATCTCCTTGGCCACGTTCGGCTGGGCGTAGTCGATGACCGTCGTGCCGGACTTCTCGGCGTACGGGACGCCCAGCCGGTCGTCGGCGGCGCGGGCCGCCAGGGTCTCGGTGATCGCCTGGTCGGAGACCGTGATGTTGAGGAAGCCAGGTCCGGAGACCTCGATCTCCTTCAGCAGGTCGCCGGCCGCGAGCGACTCGACGACCTTGGCCGCCAGCTCCCGCGGATTGCCCTTGAGCTTCTTGGCGAGCGCCAGGATGCCGTTGGCCTGGAAGTCGGCCCGGTCGCTTCGTCGCAGCAGCGGGTCGGCGGCGCCGGCCTCCGGCAGTGCTGCCGAGAGGGCGTCCGCGATGCGCTGCTGCACGGTCGAAGCGAGGGAAGGGACCGAGGCCATGAGCTTCCGTTCCTGTCGAGGGAGGCGTCGAGGCAGACGCCGAGGGAGATCGGATCGATCGAGATGATCGAGATGGTTGTCAAGTATCCCATGGAGACAGCGGCGATTTCCCGCGAGAATAGCCAGCCGCGACCTGGACAATGGCCAGCCGCGACTGGGACGACGGCCAGCCGTGACCTGGACGACGGCCAGCGGCGGGCAACCCCGGGCGGCTCGGGTCCGTCTGGGAGAATGGCTTACGCCAGCTCGCTAGAGAGCGCCCTAGAGAGCACCGAGGACATAGGAAGAGGACGTGCCGATCGTGGCTCAGAGCAGCACCGAGACCGACTGGGTCTCACGTTTCGCGGACGAGGTCATCGCCGAGTCGGAGCGACGTGCGCCTGGCAAACCGGTCGTCGTCGCGTCCGGCCTGTCGCCCTCCGGCCCCATCCACCTGGGCAACCTCCGCGAGGTCATGACCCCGCACCTGGTCGCCGACGAGATCCGGCGGCGCGGCCACGAGGTCCGCCACCTGATCTCCTGGGACGACTACGACCGCTACCGCAAGGTCCCGGCCGGGGTCGCGGGCGTGGACGACAGCTGGGGCGAGCACATCGGCAAGCCCCTGACCTCCGTGCCCGCGCCGGCCGGATCGACGTACGCGAACTGGGCCGAGCACTTCAAGGCCGCGATGGTCGATGCGCTGGCCGAGCTCGGCGTGGAGTACGACGGGATCAGCCAGACCGAGCAGTACACCGCGGGCGTCTACCGCGAGCAGGTCCTGCACGCGATGAGGCACCGCGGCGACATCGACGCGATCCTCGACCAGTACCGCACGAAGAAGGCGCCCGCGAAGAAGTCGCAGAAGCCGCTCGACGAGGCGGAGCTGGAGGCCGCGGAGGGCTCCGGCGCGGCCGGCGAGGACGACGGCAGCGGCGGCGCCGGCGGCTACTTCCCGTACAAGCCGTACTGCGGGCAGTGCGAGAAGGACCTCACCACCGTCGTCTCGTACGACGACGAGAGCACCGAGCTCGTCTACACCTGCGCGTGCGGCTTCGGCGAGACGGTCCGGCTGAGCGAGTTCAACCGCGGAAAGCTGGTCTGGAAGGTCGACTGGCCGATGCGCTGGGCGTACGAGGGCGTGATCTTCGAGCCGAGCGGCGTCGACCACTCCTCGCCCGGCTCGTCGTTCGTCGTCGGCGGGCAGATCGTGCGCCAGATCTTCGACGGCGTGCAGCCGATCGGCCCGATGTACGCCTTCGTGGGCATCTCCGGCATGGCGAAGATGTCGTCGTCGCGCGGCGGAGTGCCGACGCCGGCGGACGCGCTGAAGATCATGGAGGCGCCGCTGCTGCGCTGGCTGTACGCGCGCCGCAAGCCGAACCAGTCCTTCAAGATCGCCTTCGACCAGGAGATCCAGCGGCTCTACGACGAGTGGGACAAGCTGGAGGCGAAGGTCGCCGACGGGTCCGTGCTGCCCGCCGACGCGGCCGCGTACTCCCGGGCCGCGCGCACGGCCGCCGGCGAGCTGCCGCGCACGCCGCGCCCGCTGCCGTACCGCACGCTCGCCTCGGTCGTCGACATCACCGCAGGCCACGACGAGCAGACGCTGCGGATCCTGAGCGACCTGGACCCGTCGAACCCGCTGGCCTCGCTGGCGGAGGCCCGGCCGCGGCTGGACCGCGCCGAGAACTGGATCACCACCCAGGTCCCGGCCGACCAGCGCACGCTGGTGCGCGACGCCCCGGACGCCGAGCTGCTGTCGTCGCTGGACGACGAGGGCCGCCGGTCGCTGCGGCTGCTGCTGGAGGGCCTGGACACGCACTGGTCGCTGGACGGCCTGACGACCCTGGTCTACGGCGTGCCGAAGGTGATGGCGGGCCTGGCGCCGGACGCCAAGCCGACGCCCGAGCTGAAGGTCGCGCAGCGGTCGTTCTTCGCGCTGCTGTACCGGCTGCTGGTGAGCCGGGAGACCGGGCCGCGACTGCCCACGCTGCTGCTGGCGGTCGGGGCGGACCGGGTGCGCAAGCTGCTCGGGGAGTGAGGCGGGGCGCGTGACGGCTCACGCGTGACGGCTGTGCTGGTGTCTTCACCGGCGTCTGTATGGAGGGCTCTCATCCCGGCGGGGTGGGGGCCCTCCGGCGTCGGTGCATCCTTCGGACTACCCGCGCTTCGGTCCGGCGCAGGACGTTTTCGGCCGGTGGGCGCGGGACCTTGGACGCATGAAGGAAATCATCGCGATCATCGGCTGGGTCGTCGGCATCCAGGGAGCGCTGGGCGTCGCCGGCAGGAACTTCGGGGACGGCCCCTGGGGGCTGCTCCACAAGTGGTGGGAGATACCGACCGGGGGATACATCGCCCTGGCCGTGGTCGGGCTGGCCATGGCGGTGTGGGGCGAGCGGACGAAGAAGCGGGCGTAGGGCGTCTTCGGCGCGCTGGCCGCATGGGCTGCCTCTGGGGGGTCGGGCCGCTGGTCCGCTACGGCTGCCAGCGCCCACGACGACGCCCACGTCAACGCCTATCACTGAGCATCACGCCATGCCTGTAATGCAGGCGGCGTTGCCGGACAACAACAAGGTGGGGACGTAGTTCGGCGTCCCCGCCTTTTCAGTCGAGCGGCGGTCAAGAAGGTGAGGGAGCGGGGTGGAAGACCCAGGTGACAGCAGAAGCACGCAGCGCCGGCTCGAAGGGCTGTTCACCGCACATGCCGATCGTGTCTACGCCTTCGCCGCGCACAGGCTGGATCCGGAAGCCGCGCGGGACGTCGTGTCGGAGACGTTCCTTGCGGCGTGGCGCCGCATCGAGGACGTCCGGGATCCCGCCTTGCCCTGGTTGCTCGGCACCGCGAGGAAGATCATCGCGAACGAGCTCCGCAGACACAGCCGCCAGACCGCTCTGACCGAACGCCTCATCGTCATGACGGCGGAACGGGCCACGGACGACGAGTCCGTGTCCGCAGCGGACCGGCAGTCCGTCATCGCCGCGATGCGTCGCTTGTCCGAGGCGGACCAGGAAGTTCTGGCCGTATCGGCCTGGTACGACCTGAGCGGCCCCGAGGCCGCCAAGGTGCTGGGCTGCTCCCCCGGGGCCTACGCGGTCCGGCTGCACCGAGCCCGCCGCAGGCTTCACCGCCAGATGGGACGGGCAGCCGCCGGGGACTGCGCCTCGCGTCCGGTCCAGGAGGTAGAGCAGTGAAGAACCGCGACATCCACCGCGTCCTGCGCAGCGCCCGCCCAGCCGCCTACGACGGATGGCATGACACCGACGACGGACGCCAAGTCCTGGCGAACGTACTCGTCACCGCCCCAGAAGAGGAGACTCGCATGTCATCTCCCACGCGTCGTCCTGCCCGGACGACGTTGATCGCCGCCAGCGTCGTAGCGGCGGTCACGGCCGTCGCACTGCTCGCAGGTCCGCAGCTTCTCGGCGAGGACGACACGGCAGGCAGCAAGGGGCAGCGGTCGGCCTCCGCGTTCTTCGAGCCGCTCCGGTTCGGCGCGGGCATGCGCGAGGCCGAGCAGTACGACTCGCTCGATGCCGCTGCCGAGGCCGCCTCTGCCGTGGTGACGGCCGAAGTCGTCGGCGTCCGGACGACCAGGGTCGTCGAAGGCGAGGGAAGCGACCGTCTGTTCATGATCGGCGTCGTCCTACGGCCGAGCGAGATCCTGGACGGTGCGCTCGGCGATGCGTCGCAGCAGCAGCTCACGGTCGAGTTCATCGGGGGCGGCGAGGCCCCGGCCGCAGCGGTGGAGCAGATGAAGTCGACGTTGCCCGAGGGAGAGTCGGTCTGGTTCCTTCGTTCCAAGGCCGAGGAGGGCGAGCGCCATCTCGAGGAGCTCAAGCAGGCCGGGAAGACTCCTTCTCCCGATGTGGTCAAGGCCATCGAGGGGGACAGGCCCTACTACCGTGTCGTCTCCTCCCAGGGACTCTTCGTCCAGGAAGGCCAGGAGGTGGCCAACCCCATCGTGAGCGAGGAGGAGACGTCCGACGCGATGGTGGTCGAGGGCGAGAAGTACGACAAGGTGACCGACCTTGCCGACCATGTGCGCGCAACACGCTAGAGGTCACCACAGCTCGGCAGGTGGGCCGCCGACCACCGACGGCGCCCGCTTCCGCCGCCGGCCATCGGGCACCGAGCCCTCCCGACCTCGCCGGTCCTATGCGATGTGGTCGTCCAGCAGCTCACCGTTGAGACGGGCCGCGAACTGGTCCATGTACTGGTTCAGCTCGCGAGACTGGAGGAGCAGCCCGTACGCGGCCTCGACGTTGGCGGCGAAGGCGCCGGGTGTGGGCATGCCCTCGCCGTCTATCGAGTACCGGTACACCTGATACAGGTCCTCGTCCGAGGGCGCCGCCTCCTGAACGCCCCCGCCGAGGGCCCGAGTGCCGCCCGCGCCGTTCGGCACCTGGATGTGCGGCTCCGGCGCCTCCTCCTGGACTGGCTCAGGCACTGGCTCGGGCACTGGTTCCGGAGCCGGCCCGGGCCTACCCGCGCGGGGACGCGGCACCGGGAGCTGCCGCTGCTGTCCCTCGTAGAAGGCCTGCTGCTCCTGCGGAGGCGTGTAGATGGGCGGCTCGTAGTGCGGGTCGTAGTCGCCCTGGTACGCCACGTCCGCAGGGGTGGCGAACCACTGGCTCGGCGCCTCCTCCTCGGCCGTCGCGGCGGGCGTCGTCGCCTGGGCGGCCCCGGACTCCAGTTCCGGTGCGGCTGCGGCTGCGGCTGCGGCGGCGACCGCGGGCGACGGGGGCAGGAGCACCGGGTCCACGCCCGCCGCGGCCAGGCCCGCCGGGGCGGTGTCGGCCAGCGGTACGCCGAACTTCGCCAGCTTCAGCGGCATCAGCGCCTC
>NZ_JBFAYB010000188.1:0-6695 GCF_040681075.1 Streptomyces sp. NPDC051907
GGGACGTCTCCGACTGCGTGATGATGTTCGACGAAGGCCGCGTCATCGAATACGGGCACCCGGACCAGATGTTCAGTGCGCCACGGGCGCCGACCTTCGGCAGCTCGCCGGTGCCCTGCCGACGCGCGACGACGGCGGGGCGCAGCGCGAGAGGCTGCCCCTGCGAGTCGTCGTCGCGGAAGAGGAGATGCACCGGGATCTCGGTGGTGGCCTCCTGGGAGATGAGCGGGATATGGGGGGTGGGGGTGTGGGTGGGTTGGGGGGTGTGGCGCGGTCCGTCGGGCGGCACCGGGCCGCCCTCCTGCGACGTCGTGGTGTCCATGGTCCGTCCCTCGTCAGTCCGTCCCTCGTGAGCTCGTCAGTGCGTTGGGGGCTCCGCTCTCCTGCGTCAGTCGAGGAAGAGCCGCCGCCAGGTCTCGGGGTCCGGGTAGCCGTCGGCGTCGCCGCCGCGCCAGCCCTGCGCCCGCTGGAACGCCTCCACATTGCGCCGGTCCGCCTCGCCCCAGCTCGACCCCGGGCCCGAGGCGTAGTGCTTGCCGAAGCCGCGCTTGACCAGCTGTCGGCCGAGCTGGGCGATGTGCGCGTTGGACTGGCCTGGGCGGAAGTGGCCGCGCCCGGGGAACACGGGGGTCTTGGGGGTCGCGGGGGTCGCGTCGGCGCCGCCGGGGCCCTTCGCGCCGGGGAGGGGCGGGATGTCCTTGCCCAGCTTGTTCGTCAGCAGCCGCCAGGTCTCGGCGCCGGGCAGCCCGTCGGCGTCCGTGCCCTCCCAGCCCTGCGCGAGCTGGAACGCCTCGGTGGCCAGTCGGTCCGCCTCGCTCCAGCGCGTCGAGGCGCCGGCGGGGTAGAAGCGCCCGCCGCCGCGCTCGATGAGCATCTGGCCGAGCTCTTTGACGTACTTGTTGTCGGTCCCGGGGCCGAAGGAGGCCGCGCCGGGGAAGGGGGTGGGGGCGACGGCCTCGCCGCCGCCGGTCGTGGTGTCCAGGCCCTTGTAGCGGTAGGCCACATAGCTGGCGGAGTTGTTCCAGTACGCCATGGGCGTGGTCTGCTTGCGGGCGCTCGGCGGGGCCTGCTCGTAGGCGGTGTAGTAGGTGTGCGTGTAGTCGGTCCAGCCGCCGAAGAGCACGACATGGGAGCCGGTGGTGGGGTTGGCGGGGTTGTGGAAGAGGAGCATGTCGCCGGGCTCCAGCTCCTCCCGCAGGATCCGGGTGCCGAACTGCGCGAGGCTGCCGGTCCACTCGTTGGCCGCGAGGTGCCAGGCCATCGAGACGTAGCCGGAGCAGTCCTGGCGGTACCCGTCCGACCAGTACTTCGACATGCTGTACGGCACCTCGGCGTCGATCCACGTCTTGGCGCGGGCGAGGATCTGGGCGCGCGTCAGCTTGCGCAGGGGCACGGTGGCGGGAGGCGGCGGCGCCTGCCCGGAGGCCGGCGGACCGTGCAGGGGGCTCCGCCCGCCCTGCTCGGTCACCGGCTCATGGTCGGGGTCGGCGGCAGGGTCGGCGGCAGGGTCGACGCCATCCGCGACGGGGTCGGCGCCATCCGCGCCAGACGCGATGCCGGCGCCCGCGGCGGGACGCATGGCAGGACCCGCGGCAGGCTCGGCGGCTGCACCCGCAGCAGGGGCGGTGGCACCACCCGCGCCAGGACCCGGGTCAGCACCCACGGCCGGCTCGGTGGCGGCACCCGCAGCAGGACCCCCGCCAGACTCTGCAGACGCAGACGCAGACACACCCACCGCAGGGGCGGCAACGTCGGCCGGCAGGCCGACCGTCGGCGCCACCGCCTGAGCCGCTCCCCCGCTGGTCAGGGCCAGCCCCGCAGCCGTGAACGCCACCAGCGCCCTACGGCAGCCCTGGGCGGACGGATGGTCGCCGGCCGCTAGCGCGCGGCGCCGCTGGGCGCAGCCGGGACAGTCGCAGTCAGCCGCGGGCTCGTACTCCTCGAACACCGGGACGGTCATACCTGGCGCCTCCGCACTCATCAAGATCGTTCACTCGTCATAACCATTCGGACAAACCGCATCTTGACGGATCAAAGTTAAAAAATGACCATGCGACAGGCCGGGAACGATCAGATATTGGTTCGGAGCACTCGCCGAGGTCCGGTAGAGTTCTCCAGGTCAGCAGGCGCCGCTAGCTCAGTTGGTTAGAGCAGCTGACTCTTAATCAGCGGGTCCGGGGTTCGAGTCCCTGGCGGCGCACGCACCGCGAAGCCCCCTCACCCACCGTGAGGGGGCTTCGCTCGTTCCGCCCGCGCACCCACCGAGAGGTGGTCCACAAGACCGCCCCAAATCGTGCGTATGACCGGTTAACGGTCTGTTTCACCCTTGCGATCAAGGCAGGGGTCGTAGACCCTATCCTGGAGCCAATACCCCCAATGGGGCATCCGGTTCGCGCAGTTGGGGGCGGTTGTGGGGGTTGCTCCCGGTGCGGAAGCGCATAGCGGGGGCCGTTTTCACGGACTGATCACACTCCGGGCATCATGCAACCGGAAGGTGAGCGTTCATGTCTCTAGTGAAGGTGGCCTTCCACTGATGTGTCCGCGGTAACCGGTCGAGGGGGACCGCAGCCAGGACGAACAAGAACCGATCACATCACGCAGCAGCAATGCGTGCGGGGGGATGACACATGACGTCGACGCCAGAAGGCGAGCGGCAGCCCAACGACCCTTCCCGGACGACCCAGCTCCGGGTCCCCGCGCACCTGCGCTCCGGCGCCGGCCGGCTGCGCCCGAAGAAGGCTCTGCCGAGGTACGACTACGAGCACTACAGCCGGCTCGCAGGCCCCCTCACCCAGCCCGACCCGCACAAGCCCTACAAGGTGCAGTACCGCTCCCTGCTCTCGCAGGAGCCGCACCGCGTCCGGGCCGCCCTGCTGCTGGGAGCCGCGCCGCTGGTGTCGCTCGGCCTGTTCGCCTGGCTGATGCAGCCGCAGCACTGGACCGAGCGCGACCCGAACCTCAACAACGACACGCTGCTCATCCTCGACATCGTCATGCTCGTCTCGATCGGCCTGATCGAGCTCTTCCGCACGATGAACGTCCTGTCGAACGCGCACGCCACCCTGGTGGCGCGCGACCCCGTCCCCGTGGTGCCCGAGTCCGGCACCAAGGTCGCCTTCCTCACCTCCTTCGTGCCGGGCAAAGAGCCCCTGGAGATGGTGACGAAGACGCTCGAGGCCGCCGTGAAGATCCGGCACCGCGGGCTGATGCACGTCTGGCTCCTCGACGAGGGCGACGACCCGGACGTCAAGAAGGTCTGCGAACGGCTCGGCGTCCACCACTTCTCCCGCAAGGGCGTCGCCAAGTGGAACCAGGCCAAGGGCGCCCACCGGGCCAAGACCAAGCACGGCAACTACAACGCCTGGCTGGAAGCGCACGGCGGGAACTACGACTTCTTCGCGTCCGTCGACACCGACCACATCCCGCTGCCCAACTACCTGGAGCGGATGCTCGGCTACTTCCGCGACCCGGACGTCGGCTTCGTGATCGGCCCGCAGGTCTACGGCAACTACGACACCTTCGTCACCAAGGCCGCCGAGTCCCAGCAGTTCCTCTTCCACGCCCTGATCCAGCGCGCGGGCAACCGCTATGGCGCGCCGATGTTCGTCGGCACCTCCAACGCCGTGCGCATCAAGGCGATCAAGCAGATCGGCGGTCTGTACGACTCGATCACCGAGGACATGGCGACCGGCTTCGAGATGCACCGCGCCAAGAACCCGGCCACCGGCAACAAGTGGCGCTCGGTCTACACCCCGGACGTGCTGGCCGTCGGCGAGGGCCCGACCGCGTGGACCGACTTCTTCACCCAGCAGCTGCGCTGGTCCCGGGGCACGTACGAGACGATCCTCAAGCAGTACTGGAAGGGCTTCTACTCGCTGCCCGCGGGCAAGCTCTTCAACTACACGATGATGATCATCTTCTACCCGATGTCCGCCCTCAACTGGATTCTGGCGGCGCTCAGCTGCGCCCTGTTCCTGGGCATGGGCGCCTCGGGTGTGCAGATCGACCCGGCGATCTGGATGATGCTCTACGGAAACGCCTCGGCCCTCCAGATCGGCCTCTACATCTGGAACCGCCGCCACAACGTCTCGCCCCACGAGCCCGAGGGCTCAGGCGGACTGGCCGGCATGGTCATGTCCGCTCTCTCCGCGCCGATCTACGCTCGCTCGCTGATGGACGCCGTACTGCGCCGCAAGAGCAAGTTCGTGGTGACCCCCAAGGGCGACTCGTCCAGCCCGGACACCCTCTTCGGCACCTTCCGGATCCACTTCTTCTTCATCCTCGTCTTCGGCGGATCGCTGGGCTCCTCCTTCTACTTCGGGCACGACCATCCGGCGATGATCACCTGGGCCACGCTGGCCATGCTGATCACGGCCGCGCCGATCTTCGTCTGGCGGCACGGCGTGCGCCAGGAGAAGAAGAAGCGCAGAGGACGGCGGCGCTCGGGCGGCGGCGGCGGCGCACAGCCGGCCGCGCTCGACGGCGCGGACGCGCATGTGCCGCAGCAGAAGCCCAGTCACGCAGCGAACGACCAGACCATGCAGATCGCCTTTGGGGGACGTAAGAAATGAGCACGATGCCCGTGCGGCCGAACCACCGCAAGAACCGCGCCCGGCGCATAGCGATCGGCGCGGCGGTGGTCCTCGTGGTGGCCGGGTTCAACGGGCCCGCGCTGTGGCGCTTCGGCTCGGAGAAGTACCACGAGTACAAGATCAACAAGCCTGAGTACAAGGCGGAGAACGGCCACTGGGACTACCTCGAGGTCCCGTCGGAGTACAAGATCAACTCCATTCACGCCGCTCTGCTGCACACGGGCAAGGTCCTGCTCATCGCGGGCTCCGGCAACAACCAGAAGAACTTCGACGCGAAGAAGTTCGAGTCGGTGCTCTGGGACCCGCAGACCGACAAGTTCAAGAAGATCCCCACCCCCAAGGACATGTTCTGCGCCGGGCACACCCAGCTGCCCGACGGGAAGCTGCTGGTCGCCGGCGGCACCAAGCGGTACGAGAAGCTGCAGGGCGACGTCACCAAGGCCGGCGGCCTGATGATCGTGCACAACGAGGACCCGGACGCGCCCAAGACCCTGCCCGCGGGCACCAAGTTCACCGGCAAGAAGAACGGCAAGACCTTCGTCTCCAAGGACCCGGTCCTGGTGGAGAAGGCCAAGAAGGTCTTCGACCCGAAGACCGGCCGCTTCCTGCGCACGGAGGCGGGGCTCGGGCGGATCTACGTCGAGGCCGAGGAGTCGGGCAAGGAGTTCGAGACCGGCACCGAGGACAACTACCGGGTGCAGGGCCTCAAGGGCGGCGACGCGCGCAACCTCTACGGGATAGCGCAGAAGCTCGCCCTGGACAAGAAGGACTTCCAGGGCATCAAGGAGGCGTACGAGTTCGACCCGGTCGCGGAGAAGTACATCACCGTCGACCCGATGAACGAGGCCCGCTGGTACCCCACGCTGACCACGCTCAAGGACGGCAAGGTCCTCTCGCTCTCCGGTCTCGACGAGATCGGGCAGATCGTGCCCGGCAAGGACGAGGTCTACGACCCGAAGACCAAGAAGTGGGAGTACACCGGGATCATCAGGAAGTTCCCCACCTACCCGGCGATCTTCCTGATGGACAACGGCAAGCTCTTCTACTCCGGCTCCAACGCCGGCTACGGCCCCGCCGACGTGGGCCGCGAGCCGGGCGTCTGGGACCTGGAGACCAACGACTTCGACAAGATCCCCGGCCTGAGCGACCCGGACCAGATGGAGACCTCGGCGACGGTCATGCTGCCGCCCGCCCAGGACCAGCGGTTCATGGTGATCGGCGGCGGCGGGGTCGGCGAGTCCGACAAGGCCAGCGAGAAGTCCCGCCTGGTCGACCTGAAGGACGCGAGCCCCCGCTTCAAGGACGGCGCCGCGCTGGACAAGGGCACCCGCTACCCGAGCGCCTCGCTGCTGCCGGACGACTCGATCCTGGTCACCGGCGGGTCCTCGGACTACCGCGGGCGCGGCGGCTCGAACGTCCTCGAAGCACGGACGTACGACCCGAAGAGCGGCGAGTACAAGCGCGTCGCGGACCCGAGGGTGGGGCGCAACTACCACTCCGGATCGGTGCTGCTGCCCGACGGGCGCGTCATGATCTTCGGCTCGGACTCGCTCTTCGCCGACGACGCGAACACGAAGCCGGGCGTCTTCGAGCAGCGCATCGAGATCTACACCCCGCCCTACCTCTACCGCGACTCCCGTCCCGAGGTGACCGGCGGCCCGAAGTCACTGGACCGCGGGGCGACGGGGACCTTCAAGACGAAGGACACGGCCTCGATCAAGTCGGCGAAGCTGATGCGGCCGAGCGCGGTCACGCATGTGACGGACGTGGACCAGCGGTCGATCGCGCTGGAGATGAAGAAGACGGGGGACGGGATCTCGGTGACGGTGCCGAAGAACAGGGCGTTGGTGCCGTCGGGGTGGTACATGCTCTTCGTCACGGACGACAAGGGGACGCCGTCGAAGGGCGTCTGGGTCGAGGTCCCGTAGGGTCCGGGGCCCCCGGGGCGCTGCCCCGGGCCCCGCGCCTCAAACGCCGGCGGGGCTTGATGTGCGGGTTGCCCGCGGGCTGGGGTTTCGCCTCAAACGCCGGCGAGGCTGAGAGTGCGGGCTCCCCGCGGGGCGCTGCCCCGGACCCCGCGCCTCAAACGCCGGCGAGGCTGAG
>NZ_JBFAYB010000189.1:0-6531 GCF_040681075.1 Streptomyces sp. NPDC051907
GAGGCGCGGGGTCCGGGGCAGCGCCCCGGCAGGCCCGCCGCCCAGGCACAGGGCCCGCTCCCCACGCGCCGCGCCGGGGATTCCCTCACCCCACGAACCGCGGCCATGATGTTGCGCGACCGCCCAATCCCGCCGGACCCGACACCCCGACACCCGTCGCCCCCGGCGCCACCCGCCACCCGACAGACCGGAGACGCCCCCGTGCCCACCAGGAAAGCCCTGATCCGCCGCCCGAGCCCGCGCCTCGCCGAGGGCCTGGTCACGCACCTCGAGCGCACTGAAATCGACGTCGACCTGGCGCTCCAGCAGTGGGAGACGTACGCCGAGACGCTGCGCGAGCACGGCTGGGAGACGGTCGAGACGGAGCCGGCCGACGACTGCCCGGACAGCGTGTTCGTCGAGGACACCGTCGTGATGTACCGCAACGTCGCGCTGATCGCCCGCCCCGGCGCCGAGTCGCGCAGGCCGGAGACCGCGGCCGTCGAGGAGACGCTCGCCGCGCTCGGCTGCTCGGTGAACTGGGTATGGGAGCCCGGCACCCTCGACGGCGGCGATGTGCTCAAGGTCGGCGACACGATCTACGTGGGCCGCGGCGGGCGGACGAACGCGGCGGGCGTCCAGCAGCTGCGCGCCGCGTTCGAGCCGCTCGGCGCACGCGTGGTCGCCGTGCCGGTGAGCAAGGTGCTGCATCTGAAGTCCGCGGTGACCGCGCTGCCCGACTCCACCGTGATCGGGTACGAGCCGCTGGTCGACGCCCCCTCGGTCTTCCCGCGCTTCCTCCCGGTCCCCGAGGAGCCGGGCTCGCACGTGGTGCTGCTGGGCGAGGGGAAGCTGCTGATGGCGGCGAGCGCGCCGAAGACGGCGGAGATCTTCACAGACCTGGGCTACCAGCCGGTATCAGTTGATATCAGCGAGTTCGAGAAGCTCGAAGGATGCGTGACCTGTCTCTCCGTACGGCTGCGCGACCTGTACTCATAACCCAATGTAACTGGACATAACGGATGCGGGCTTGGCCAGGGGCTTACTGCCCCCTTAACCTACGGTCTCGTAACCTACGAATCCGTAGGTAACTCTCCCGTCCCCCAGGAGCACCCGTGACGATCACCTCTCCCCACCTCGGCAGTTCGGAAGCGTGGACTGACGCCCGACTGCTGTTCGCGCTGGAAGAGGTGGTGGAGAAGGAGCTCAACCGCCATCTCAAGGTCGCCAAGGACTGGATGCCGCACGAGTACGTCCCCTTCTCCGACGGCCGCAACTTCCCCGGCTACTTCGAGGACGGCCAGGCCTGGGAGCCTGAGCAGTCCAAGGTCACCGACATCGGCAAGATCGCGCTGGTGGTGAACCTGCTGACCGAGGACAACCTCCCCAGCTACCACCACGAGATCGCCAGCCTCTTCGGCCGCGACGGCGCCTGGGGCACCTGGGTGCACCGCTGGACCGCGGAGGAGGGCCGGCACGGCATCGTGATGCGCGACTACCTGCTCACCTCGCGCGCCGTGGACCCGGACAAGCTCGAGCAGTTCCGCATGGCGCACATGGCGGAGGGCTTCGAGTCCGACAACCGCCACTCGATGCTGCACTCGGTGGCGTACGTCGCCTTCCAGGAGCTGGCGACCCGCGTCTCGCACCGCAACACCGGCCACCAGTCGGGCGACCCGGTCTGCGACCGCATGCTGGCGCGGATCGCGACCGACGAGAACCTGCACATGGTCTTCTACCGCAACCTGCTCTCCTCGGCGTTCGAGCTCGCGCCGGACCTGACCATGCAGGCCGTGCGCGACGTCGTGGTCAACTTCCGGATGCCGGGGCACGGCATGCCCGGCTTCGAGCGTGCGGCCGCGCAGATGGCGATCGGCGAGATCTACAACATGCGCATCCACCACGACGACGTGCTGCAGCCGGTGCTGCGCTACCTGAAGGTGCTGGAGATCGACGGGCTGGGCCCGGAGGGTCTCAAGGCGCAGGAAGAGCTCGGCATGTACATGGGCGGGCTGGACAGCGAGGCGAGCAAGTTCGACGAGAAGCTGGCGGCGCGCAAGGCGCGGATGGCGGCGCGGGCGGGGCTCTAGAGCTCCAGAGCCCCGATCGGGGGCCGCGTCACCACTCGGCCTCCCGGTAGTCCTTGAGGAACACCCCGGCGACCGGCGAGCCCGCCTCCCCGCGCACTATCGGGTCGTAGACGCGGGCCGCGCCGTCCACCACGTCGAGCGGCGTACGCGTGCCGGCGGCGGCGATACGGGCCTTGCGGGGCGCGGGATTCTCGTCGGTGATCCAGCCGGTGTCGACGCTGCACATATGGACGCCCTGAGCGGCGAGTCCGGCCGCGCTCGTGCGAGTGAGCATGTTGAGCGCGGCCTTCGCCATGTTCGTGTGCGGGTGGCCGCCCGTCTTGTTGGGCGCTGCGAACTGTCCCTCCACCGCGGAGACGTTGACGATGTAGCGGCGCGGGCGGGGCGAGGCGAGCAGCAGCGGCAGCAGCCGGTCGGCGAGGAGCGCGGGCGCGAGGGCGTTGACGAGCTGGGCCTCGAGCAGGTCGGCCGGGTCGAGCCCGCCGAGCTCGGCGGACCAGGAGTTGACCGGGGAGAGGTCGGGCAGCAGCCCGGCCTCGTCCACGTCGCCGTCCAGTACGAAGGCGAGCGCGCCGTTGCCCGCTCCGACGGCGGCCGTCGACGCGAAGCCGGGCGCGGCCATCGCGCCGGGCGGGAGCGCGGCGCGCTCCCCCGCGGCGAGCGCGGCGTACGACTCGGGCGGGCGGCGTACGGTCTGGGCGGCGTTGTTGACGAGGACGTCCAGGGGCTCGCCGCGGGCGCGCAGCCGCTCGCACAGCCCGAGCACCTGGCGCGGGTCGCGCAGGTCCACGGCGAGCACGGTGAGCCGGTCCAGCCACCGCTCGCTGCCCGGGGCAGACTGGAAGCGGCGCAGGGCGTCGCGCGGGAAGCGGCTGGTGACCAGGAGCTCCGCGCCGTCGCGCAGCATCATCAGGGCCAGCTGGAACCCGATCTTCACCCGCCCTCCGGTGAGCAGGACGCGCCGTCCCGTGAGGTCGGTGGACAGAGCGCGACGAGCGGTGTTGTCGGCGGCGCACGACGGGCAGAGCAGGTGGTAGAACGCGTCGACCTGGCGATAGTGCGCCTTGCAGACGTAGCAGCGCCGGGGCCGGTGGTAGGCGCCGGCGCTCCCGGGAGCGGCGAGGGGAGCGTCCTCGCGCCGGTCGAGCGCGCCGGTGGCGGTGGCGGCTGCGGCGGCCGCGTCGGCGCGGGCGCGGGCCTTCTTGCGGGCCTTGCGCCGCTTGTGCCGGCTCTCGCGCGCGAAGAAGGCGGCGGCCTCCTCGGCGCGCACCCGGGCGGGATCCCCCAGCGGCAGGGCACGCAGCCTGCCGATCGTGCGCTCGAAGACGTCGAGCTCGTCCTGCGTGAAATGCGTGTCCATGTGCTGTCCTGCCCCCGCTGTGTCCGGCGATCTTAACGAGGCGCCGGCGGGGTCAGCATCCGGATATCCCACCACCCGTGAGGGGTACGGCATTTATCCGGTTCGAGGGATGATCTGCCAAGGTGGTCGGCCATGGATCGCGATCTTCAGGTGGACACCGACCAGTTGGGCCGCCTCTCCCGGGCGCTGGGCACGTCACTGACCTCCCTCGGGGAGGCCCGCCGGGCTCTGGAGCGGGCCCGCGCGGACGAGCTGGGCACAAGGGACCTGGACGAGGCGTGCGACGGCTTCCAGAGCCGCTGGAGACACGGCGCGGAGCAGCTGGGCGCGCGGGTCGGGACGGTGCGCGACGGGGTGAAGCTGAGCCACGAGGGCTACGTCCAGGTCAACAAGGCGATCGAGTCGGCGTTCAAGGCGGTGGACGCGGATGCGTGACTGTCCTCATCTGGGCTGGGACCCGGCGCCGGGGAGCGTGTCGGCGATCTCGGCGCTCCACAAGCGCCTGAGCACGTCGGCGACGTCGCTGGGCACGGCGCACCGCCTGATCGACCAGCTCCTCGGCGAGACGACGCACTGGCACGGCGAGGCGGCGGACGCGTTCCGCGAGGCGCTGGACGGGGAGCTGCCGCGCTACTTGAAGAACGCGCACCGGTCGCTCTCGAAGGCGGCGTCGCAGCTGCGGAGGTGGCACGACGACCTGGTCGGCTACCAGGCGACGGCGCAGAGGTACGAGGCGAGGGCGAAGGAGGACAAGTCGAGCCTCGCTCGGGCCGAGACCCACTACGAGAAGACGTGCGCGGCCCCCGACGCGTCGGACACGGAACTCCGCGCGGCGGCGGAGGCGGTGACACGGGCGAGGGACGCCCTGGAGTCGGTCCGCCGCCTGGCCAGAGAACTGGAATCGACGCACAGGGCGGAGGCGGGCCGCATCGCGAAGTCCCTGAACGAGGCGACGGACAGGCTGGCGCCGGAGGAGCCGGGGGTGTTGGACAAGACGCTGGCGTGGATCGACGAGAATCTGGGCGACGTCCTGTCCGACGTGTCGGCTGTCGCGGGCTTCGCCGCCCTTCTGCTCGGGCCCGCATTGCCGGCCTTGGGTTTGACGCTGTTGTTCGTGGCAGCAGGAGCAAGCATCGGGGCTCTCGCTCTCCATGCAACGAATTCAAAGGTTCAGAAGTCGCTGAAGGACGGATTCACGAAAGGTGAGTTCGATGCCGACTTCTGGGACAGCACGGTGACCTTGACAGGGGACGCTCTCGGGTCTGTACCGGGCGTCGCGGCTATTGCCCACGGGGCGAAGTCCGCCTCCGCAGCCGCGCACGCGACGTCTGCTGTCGCGGATTCCGGGGGTCTGGCGGCACTGTGCGCAGGCACCCGGGGATTCGCCAGCGGGGCAAGGGGAGCGATGGACGATATGCGCCAAGTGGAGAACCCGCTCACTGGGTGGGCGCTCAGAAGCACCCCGAGCCCCGTCCAAGACTCCGTGAAGTACACCTTGTCGGGCGCGGGTGCAGCGACGGCTGCTAGCCACTATGGGCCGCTCGAGCACAACGAAGACGTAGCGAACAGCGCTACTGCAGTGGACGGCGCCCGCGCCGCTCTCGACGACGGCCCCAGCTCCGCGGCGAAGGCTGCCCAGGCATGGGCCGCACTCACTCGTTAGGCGCAAGAAAGCAATCCTTCATGACCAACGAAAACCTGTCTTCCGCACCACAGTTGTGGTTTCGGCTGCCGCCCGGGTACCACAGCCTCGACAATGACGCCCTCAGCGAGGTCGAACAAGTCGCCATGGTTCTCATGCCGTCCATCATGGAGAGCCCAGCCGAAGTCGCTTCATCGCTCAACGAAGCACGGACTCTGGTGCGCCTGCTCACCGTAATGCGTACACACGGGAGCGTTCACACAGCAGTCGGTGTGCATCCTGACGAAGACAACGGCGCCTGCATCTCGCTGTTCTCGTTGTCGGTGAAAGGAATCGCTTTACGGACAGCAGCCCTGGCTGTTGCCCAGAGCGCACTCGCTCTCGCGAAGTCCCCTCTGTGGAGTACCAGCACCGGCAAGTTCATCACTCTGCCCACCGGTGTACCGGCAGCGCTGGTGTCCGGGTTGCTGGCGGCCCCACATCGTGACCGGCTGGAGAGCGAGGGCATCACGACTGCGCCGTGCGAGGTATTCCAAGCCCGACTCACCGTGCCCTTCCCCACAGGGGTGCACCTGGCCGTGGCTGATCTCACCAGTGCCGCGGTTCGTCACGCGGGCTCGTATACCGATGTCCTCGAGGGCATCGCCCAAACGATCGCGTTTGACGCACCCTCTCCGGCGGTCGCTCCCGCTCAACGGCCATCGCGCATTCTGGAGTTGCTCTCATGACCCCGCAACCGCCCGCACTTCCCGCGGCAAAAGCAGCGTTCGATCACCCGCCGACCGCGGATGGTCATCGGCGGCTCGTCGTCAGACGCCGTATCTGGCTGATCGCCGTGCTGTCCGTGGGTGCAGGATCCGTCTATCTGTGCGCGACTCAGCCCCTGTCGGAGATGATCGGTTTCATCCTGCTCAACGTGCTCTTCTTCCCTATTGCACTGGGGGTGACGTTCCTGGCTCTCCTTCGCACGCGACGGGTCGCCAGCGTCCTGAAGGCCTATCCCTGGCAGGCCTACCCGTGCGAGCATCCCCGCCGCTCGCTCGAGAGCCCAAAGGTCATCGTGATCCGGTTCAGCGAGGAGCACAGGCCTGTTCTGCGACTGACGCCGTTCTCCGCGCATCTCGCGCAGAAACAGAATCCGCAACCGGACTTGATCTGGTTCGCGGGCGACCCCCGCTACGGCGGCGTCGTGTCCCCCGTCGGCGGCCACTATCCCGTTCGCGCCGTGCCCGAGTCCATGGGTGACGCCGTCCCGCCAGGCAGCCCGGAGGGGAATGCGCTGGCCGAACGCGCGGACCTCGTCAAGGACGGTCGAGTACGCACGACGTGAGAGCGTCCGGGGTGGCCGCCGTCAAGCGGCCACCCCGCCCCCCCCCCCCACAGCCCAGGGCCCCCCCCAGGGCGTGGCGGTACATGAACCAGAGTGCCCCCCAAAACCCCAACATCCCGACGTTGTCCAG
>NZ_JBFAYB010000190.1:0-6372 GCF_040681075.1 Streptomyces sp. NPDC051907
ACCGGCCGTTCGTCAGCCCCATCGTGCTCCCGCCCGGCGACCCGGGGCGCTCGTCTGCTACGCCGGTCAGCCGCCGCGCCGCTGCTCAGGCGCTGATCGCGAGACTGGCTGATCGCGACTGACTCATCGGACTCATCGGACCGGCTGGCCGCGACTGCCTGATCGCGACCGACTCATCGTGCTGACTCATCGCGCCGGCTGATCGCGCCGGCCGATCGCGACTGGCCGATCGACCTCTCGCGGGGCTCGGCCGCAGCAGGCGCGCCGCGCGAAGCGGCGCCCCGCCGCTCAGCCCAGGTCGCCCGCCGCCGTGCGCTCGGCGAGCTTGACCAGGGTGCGGACGCCGGAGCCGGTGCCGCCCTTGGGCGTGTAGCCGTAGGGCGCCCCCTCGTGGAAGGCGGGGCCCGCGATGTCCAGGTGCGCCCAGGTGATGCCCTCGCCGACGAACTCCTTCAGGAACAGGCCGGCCACCAGGCCGCCGCCCATCCGCTCGCCCATGTTCGCGATGTCGGCGGTGGGGGAGTCCATGCCCTTGCGGAGGTCGGAGGGGAGGGGCATCGGCCAGGACGCCTCGCCGACCTCCTCGGCGATCTCGTGCACGGAGGCGCGGAAGGCGTCGTCGTTGGCCATGATCCCGAAGGTGCGGCTGCCCAGCGCCATCACCATCGCGCCGGTCAGGGTCGCCACGTCGACGATCGCGTCCGGGCTCTCCTCGGAGGCCTTGGTGATCGCGTCGGCCAGCACCAGACGGCCCTCGGCGTCGGTGTTGAGCACCTCGACGGTCTTGCCGCTGTACATGCGCAGCACGTCGCCGGGGCGGGTGGCCGTGCCCGACGGCATGTTCTCGGCGAGCGCCAGCCAGCCGGTGACGTTGACCGCGAGGCCCAGCCGCGCGACCGCGACGACGGCGGCGAAGACCGCGGCGGCGCCGCTCATGTCGCACTTCATCGTCTCGTTGTGGCCGGCCGGCTTGAGGGAGATGCCGCCCGAGTCGTAGGTGATGCCCTTGCCGACGAAGGCGAGGGTCTTGGCCGCCTTGGGGTGCGTGTAGGCGATCCGGACCAGGCGCGGGCCGTGCTCCGAGCCCTGGCCGACGCCGAGGATGCCGCCGTAGCCGCCCTTGTCCAGGGCCTTCTCGTCGAGCACCTGCACCTTGAGGCCGTGCTCCTTGCCCGCGGCGGCGGCCACGGCGGCGAAGGACTCGGGGAACAGGTCGTTCGGCGGGGTGTTGACCAGGTCGCGGGCCCGGTTGATCTCCTCGACCAGCGCGATGGCGCGCTCGGCCGCGGCCTTGTACGCCTTGTCGCGCGGCTTCGCGCCGAGCAGGGCCACCTCGGCCAGCGGCTGCTTGCCGTTCTTGGCGCCCTTGGCGTTCTCGCCGCCCTGGTAGGCGGTGAAGGCGTACGCGCCCAGCAGCGCGCCCTCGGCGACGGCCTCCGCGTCCTCGGCCGCCTCGATCGGCAGGGCGAACGCGGCCTTCTTGACGCCGGTCAGCGCACGGGCGGCGGCGCCCGCCGCGCGGCGCAGGGACTCGGCGGCGTAGGCCTCGTCCTTGTCCGGGGCCTGGCCGAGGCCGACCGCGACGACCAGCGGGGCCTTGAGGCCGGACGGCGCGGGGAGCTTGGTCACCTCGCCCTCGGAGCCGCTGGCGCCGAGGGTCTCCAGGACGGAGGCGAGCTTGCCGCCGAACGCCTTGTCCACGGCCTCGGCGCCGGGTGCGGCGATCGGGCCCTTGGCCCCCTTCGCGACGCCGACCACGAGAGCGTCGGCGCGCAGCGTCGCCGCGCCGGCAGTGCTGAGAGTGAGAGCAGTCACGGTGGTGAAATCTCGCTTCCGTTGAGTCGCAGGGCCGTAAGGGCCGTAGTAGGGGATGGATCGGCATCCCACGCCGAGCAAGAGCCTACGCGCGGTCACATGTTTCGCTCACGGCGGCGGCAGTTCACTCATCCGTGGCGTCTCTTTCACGTTTGGCTCATGGGCGACGAGACCTCGGTCACACTCGCCTCATTCAGGCAAGGGGGCACGGGCCTCCTTTGCATCATCTCCACAGGTCCTTCGCACGTTTGACGTGCTCTGAGGGCCTGCGCGAGGGGGGAGAACCATGGGGTTCCATCAAGACGGGCAGACGGCCGGACGAGCAGCCGGACCGTTCGCAGGGGGAAGATCTGGACAGACGTCCGGGCTCGGCGGGGGGCTGAGGCGGCCGGCGACGAGGGCGGCCAGAGCCGCCGCGACCCTGCTCGCCGCCGGACTGCTGGCCACCGCCGTCCCGTCGTCCGCCGCTGCGGCGCCCGCCGCGCCCGCGCCGCGCATCGATCTGACCGTGCTCGTCGTCGACGACGGCGGCGGCGCGGTCGCCGCGATCGTCTCCGAGCTCAAGGACACCGGGGTGCCCTACCGCACGGTGGACCTCGACGACCCGAACCGCCCGGTCGTCGACGCCGCGTTCCTGTCCGACACCGTCGGCGGCCGCCCGCGCGCCAAGTACCAGGGCGTCGTCGTCCCCGACGAGGACCCGTTCGGCTCCGGCACGACGGCGGGGGCCGCCGAGAACGCCGCCCTCTTCGCGTACGAGACGGCCTTCGGCATCCGCCAGGTCGACGCGTACACCTGGTCCCACCCCGGCGTCGGCCTCGAGTACGTCGACAACGGCGGCTACGCGGGAACGCTCGACGGCGCCCGGAGCGCGGTCACCGCGGCCGGCCGCACCGGCCCCTTCGGCTACCTCGACGGCCCCGTCGCCTTCGAGGACAACTCGCCCCTGATCGGCGAGAGCTACGGCTACGCCGGCAAGCCGAGGGAAGGATTCACCAGCTACCTCGACACGCCCGTCGACGACGACGGCGCCCGCGGCAGCCTGGTCGGCGAGTACGCCCACGACGGCCGCCGCGAGCTGGTCGTGACCTTCGCGTACAACCAGTACCAGCGGCAGTTCCGGGCGCTGGCCCGGGGCATCGTCGAATGGCTCACCCAGGGCGTCCACCTCGGCCAGAGCCGCAGCTACTTCTCCGTCCACGTCGACGACGTCTTCGCGCCCGACGCCCGCTGGGACACCGAGCGCAACTGCACCCCCGGCGACCTCGACTGCACCGGCGGCGGAGAGGAGACCGACCCCATCCGGATGTCCGCCGACGACGCGGCGTACGCGGCGGCGTGGCAGCGCTCCGCGGGCTTCACCCTCGACCTGGTCCACAACGCCGGCGCCGGCGAGGAGTGGAAGGCCGAGCACGGCGGCGCGGACCCGCTCGCCGCCCGGCTGGTGGCCGACCGCGCCCAGTACCGCTGGGTCAACCACACCTACACCCACCCCTTCCTCGGCTGCGTCCAGGACACCTCCGTCGTCCCCTGGCGGTGTGCCAAGGACGCGGCGGGCAAGACCCTGTGGATGAGCCGCGCCCAGATCTCCGCGCAGATCCGCGACAACCACGACTGGGCGGTGCGCAAGGGCATCTCGGTCGACCGCGCCGAGCTCGTGACCGGCGAGCACTCCGGGCTGCGGACCCTGCCGCAGCAGCCGGACGACAACCCGAACCTCGCGGGCGCGCTGGCCGACAACGGGGTCAAGTGGATCGCCAGCGACAACTCCCGCGAGCCGCAGCAGCGTGCCGTCGGCGCGGCCAAGACCGTGCCCCGCCACCCGATGAACGTGTACTACAACGTCGGCACGGCCGCCGAGATGGCCGACGAGTACAACTGGATCTACACGGCGCAGGACGACGGGGGCAGCGGAGTCTGCGAGACCAACCCCGCCTCCACCTGCCTCGCCGAGCCGCTCGACACCGCCACCGGCTACGGCGACTACATCGTGCCGCAGGAGGCGCGCACCGCGCTCAGCCACGTCCTGGCCAACGACCCGCGTCCGCACTACGTCCACCAGTCCAACCTCGCCGAGGAGCGCCTCCTCTACCCGGTCCTCGACAAGGTGCTGGCCGACTACCGCGCCCTGTTCGCCGACAGCGCCCCGCTCGTCAACCCGCGCCAGCGCGACGTCGGCCTCGAGCTCCAGCGCCGCGCCGTGTGGGACAAGGCCCTGGCGGACGGAAAGGTCACCGCGTACCGCATCGGCGACACCGTCACCGTCAAGGCGCCCTCCGGAGTGAGCGCGCCGATCACCGCGCCCGAGGGAACCCGCAAGCAGCTGCCGCTGACCACCGGCGCCTTCGGCACGGCGTACGCGGGGGCCCGCTCCGCGTGGACCGCGCCCGAGGCGCTCCAGTCGGCGATCACGCTCAAGCTGCCCGCCGTCTGAGAGCCGTACGACCGCTGTACTGGGGGGAACCATGCTGAGCTGCGGCCGCCATGTCACCATGCTCACCGAAGGCACCTATCCACACGTCCACGGGGGCGTGTCCACCTGGTGCGACCAGCTCGTCCGCGGAATGCCCGAGGTCGACTTCCAGGTCGTCGCCCTCACCGGCAGCGGGCGCGAGCCGGTCACCTGGCAGCTGCCGCCCAACGTCTACCGGCACACGGCCTTCCCGCTCTGGGGGCCGGTGCCGGGCAGGCGGCGCCCGCTCCTCGGGCGGGAGCGGCGCCGCTTCACCGACCTGTACGAACGCTTCCTGCTGTCGGTGCTCGACCCGTCGGCGGGCTGCGACTTCGGCGACGGGCTGTTCCAGCTGGCCGAGTTCGCACGCGCCGGCCGGCTGTCGGCGGCGCTGCGCTCGGAGTCCGTGCTGCGCTCCCTGATGTGGATCTGGACCATGCCGCATCTGGAGATATCCCAGTCCCGGCCCACCGTCCACGACGCGCTGACAGCAACCGACCTGCTGGAGCACGCGCTGCGCCCGCTCGCGGCGCGGATACCCGACGACTCGATCGCACACGCCGTCAGCGCCGGGCTCGCCACCCTGCCGGCCCTCGCCGCGCAGCGCTTCGACGGGACGCCGTTCCTCCTCACCGAGCACGGCATCTATCTGCGCGAGCGCTACCTCGGCTACCGCGCCGAGGCCCAGCGCGCCCCCGTCAAGTCGCTGATGCTGAGCTTCTACCGGGAGCTCAACACCCTCGGGTACCAGCGGGCGGACCTCATCACGCCGTGCAACCAGTACAACCGGCGGTGGGAGGAGCGGGGCGGCGCGCCCGCGGACCGCATCCGCACCGTCTACAACGGCGTCGACCCGTACGCCTTCCCGCAGGCCGGACCCGAGCCGGACGTGCCGACGATCTCCTGGGCGGGACGGATCGACCCCATCAAGGACCTGGAGACGCTGATCCGGGCCTACGCCCTGGTCCGCGCCGAACTCCCCGAGGTGCGGCTGCGGCTGTTCGGCGGCGTCCCCGCGGGCGGCGAGGCGTACCTCACCCGGCTGGAGAAGCTCGCCGCCGAACTGGGCGTCGTGGACGGCGTCAGCTGGGAGGGCCGGGTCAGCGACGTGGCCCGCGCCTACGCCGGCGGGAGCGTGGTCCTGCTCTCCAGTATCAGCGAGGGATTCCCCTTCTCCCTGATCGAGGCGATGTCCTGCGGACGCGCCACCGTCTCCACGGACGTCGGCGGGGTGCGCGAGGCCGTCGGCGACACCGGACTGGTGGTGCCGCCGAGGGAGCCCGCGGTGATGGCGGAGGCGACGCTCGGACTGCTGCGCGACGACGAGCGGCGGGCGGAGCTGGGCGCGCGGGCGCGGCAGCGGGTCGTCGACCGGTTCACGCTGCGCCGCTCGGTGGACGGGTTCCGCCGCATCTACCTGGAGCTGGCGGGCTTCCCCGAGCAGGCGGACACCGGCTTCGCCCCCGTCGGCCTCCCCGATCCATGGCGTCAGGACCGGACGGCCCAAGAGGCGCTGACATGAGCGGGCCGCTCTGGCAGGGGCCCGAGGCCGGGGGCCGCTCCGGCGCGGCCGAGGGACGGGTCGACACCCTCCCGACGCTGCCCAGACAGCGCGGCGGCGCCGGCCTGGCCGCGGATCCGCTGGACGAACTCGCCGACCGGCTCGAGGAGTTGATAGCGGCGGCCGTCCACCCCGACGAGATCGCCGCGATCCTCGAGTCCGACGGCATGACGGACGACCAGATCAAGCTCGGATACGGCCGCGAGGACTCCTTCACGCTGGCCGAGGAGCTGTACGCCAAGGTCCCGCGCCGCTACCCCGAGCCGCCCGGACCCCCGCTCGACCCCTGGCACGTCGGCCTGCTCGGCTGTCTGCTGCGCGGGCTGGTCTTCGCCCTCCCTGGGCTGGCGTACGTGCTGGGGGCGCCGCTCCTGAAGGGGGTGGGCCTGGCCCCGCTGCTGGCGGGCGCGTTGAGCGGCTGGGTGTGGAACCAGGCGCTCTCCCACCGCGCGTACTCCTGGCTGGGCCTGGGCGACCGGACGGCGGCGGCGCGCTCGCTGCTCGTCGGGGCGCCCGCGGGCGCGGCGCTGGGCACGGCGGCTGC
>NZ_JBFAYB010000191.1:0-6274 GCF_040681075.1 Streptomyces sp. NPDC051907
CTCTGGCGCTCTGGGGGCCGGGGGCCCCCCGCCGGCCCCCCGGGGGGTGGCGGCGGGGGGGGGGCCCCCCCGCCCCGCCGGGGGGGGGGGGGCGGGCCCCGGCCCCCCCCCGCGTAGTGACCTTGTCGACATGTCGTCCGGCTGCAAGCCCCTGACCTGGGGATACGTCCGTGCGCGCTGTGACGTGCACCACCTCGCGCGCGCGCGTTTTTAAGAAGGGAAAACGCTCTGACCTGGGGAAACGCGAAAGTTATGTAAAGCCTGGGCTTTACATAACGCACCCTCTTATGTAGCGCAGTGCTTTACATAGCGGGTTGCGGCGCAGAGGGCAGACACGTTTGTCCACGGAGCGCAACCCATCCGGGTGAACTCCCTCCGTTGGAGTGACCTTCGGGCGCGGGACCTACTCGGGCTCTGAGCGAGGGCGTTAGGTCGGAGAGAAACCTCTTGTGTCGCAGGTGGGCCGACACGGCCAGGGCTTGTGTCGGGTTAAGCTGACATAGCGCGCCGCTATGTATGGCCCAGGGCGACACAACGGGGTCGGTATGTCGGGTTAACCCGACACCCGAATGCGTTGTGTCTTCCCTGGGGCGACACATGGGTGTCTAATGTCGTGTTATCCCGACACTATGTATGATCAAGTTAGGCGGAGCACGCGCGAACGGGAGGGCACTCGGTGCCGACGAGGCGAAGCATGCACGACGTGATCTTGATCGGTGGTGAGGACAAAAAGGATGAGGAGCGGATTAAGGCAGCCACTGAGGCTGCGGAGCACCTGCGCGACACGGTCGCGCCGGGAGCTACCTACGAAGTCACTTTCAGGAAGCCAGGGAGGTACCAAATGGCGACTCTGACCGACGACCTGGACGACTGGCTCCAGACTGCCCCGGTGCATGTCGTCGTCTCGGTGGCGTTCCTGCACTACCTGCCGCAGTACACCCTGACGCCGGTGGCCAAGGATGCGTTCTGGGTCGTGGTGGGCCAGCTCGCGACGACCGACGCACGCGGCCGGTACATCCACATGCAGGGTCCGGGCGAGATCCCGATCAACCAGCAGGAGATCGCGAAGGGGTGCCGGGTCAGCCGTCAGACGGCCAGCGGCGGGATGCAGCAGCTCATGGAGCGCGCGTTCCTATGGAAGGCGGGGCGCGGCCGGTATCAGATCCACCCGCACCTGCTGTACTTCGGCTCCGCCGAGCGCCAGGCGGAGGCCATCGGGTACGCGAAGGCGAACCGGAAGGACGGCGAGCTGCCGCCCATTCCGCGCCCCGGTGCGGAGGTCGTGCTGCTGACGGACAAGGGTGTCCGCAAGTTCATCGCCTGACGGTGAGCTGAGTTCAGGAGAGGGGGAGTTCCGCGTGATCCAGGACCGCGTCGCCCGCGCCATGGTCGGCCTCGGCTGCTCCATGATCGTCGGCGTGCCCCTGGCCTTGGTGGGCTCCTGCGCCGTCAGTCGCTCCACAGAGGGCTCTCAGCCGTCCGTGCAGGCGCCGACGACCCCGGCGGTCCAGACGCCTGCCGTGTCTCCTCAGCGCAGCGCCCAGAGCCCTGGGCGTCCGGTCGCGAGGCCGGGGCAGCTCCGCAAGTAAGCCCCGCCTGTCCGTCTGTTCGCCCGGCCGGGCGGGCGGGCGGACGACCGGCCGCCCGGTCCTTTACGCGCGAAGCACCCGCCCTCCAGGACGGAGGGCGGGTGCTTCCCGGTTCCCGCAGATCAGTCGTCGGCGTGGGGCTCGTACGTCAGCAGTTCGCCGGGCTGACAGTTCAGGACTGCGCAGATCGCCCCGAGGGTGTCGAGCCGGATCCCCTCGATCCGGCCGTTCTTGATCTTGCTGACGTTGTTCGGGTGGATCTTGATCGCCTCGGCGAGTTCCTTCACGCCCATGCCACGCTCGACCAGCAGCCGGTCCAGGTGGATCCGGACCGTCCTCGTCTGCGCAGACGAGGCGGCCACCGCCGTGGCCTCGGCAGCCTCCGTCATACGATCTTCTCCAGGTCCTCGTACGCCTTCGCGCCCTTGCGGTAGACCCGCGCCATCACGCCGACCAGGACGCCGAGGCCCAGCACCACGAGCGAGGCGTCGGAGCCGATCCCGGCCAGCCCCGTCTCCACTTCGGCCGAGCCGAACCGCAGCACCCCGAACCCGGCCAGCTCCGCCACGATGACCACGAGCCAGCCCCACATCAGCAGCCCGGCGCTCCGCCCGAGCACCCGTCCGTCCTTCTCCGTGAACGGGCGCTGCTTCCGCCCGGACGTCATGTTGATCTCGATGCGCCACAGGGCGTACGCCACGAACGCCAGCAGCCCGGCCAGCAGCAGCGAGGGACCGGCGGCGGCGGCGCGCTCGGCCAGCGTCGGCGCGTCCAGGTGCACGATCACCCGCTCCACGGTGCTCGGAGCGCCGCTCGCCTCGAACGTCTTGTTGAGCTCGGCGTGCTGCCCGCCGGTGAGGGTGATGCTCGCCTGGGGCCGGACGAACTCCGTGACTCCGCGGGAGGCCGGGATCGCGGGGATGAAGAAGAGGGTCGCGTGCTCCGCCCGCTTCGCCCAGAACCAGCTCCTGGAGCCGGGCTGGAGCCGGTGCTTGTTCCCGCATTCGGGGCAGTCCGGGCCGTCCTCCTTGGGCGGGGCCCCGACGCATGTGCCGGTGGGTTCTGTCATGGCTTGGTCTCCTTGAGTGACAGGCATAACGCCAGACGTTGCGTACACAACGTCTAGCGTTACGTTAGCAATGCGAGACGTTGCGTGACAAGCCAGGAGGACAATGCTCCTATGACCATCGCGGTTGACTTCGACGTACCGATCCACGCATACGACCGGGGCTGGCAGGACGGCTCCATCTACGGGGGCGAGACGCCCGGCGCGTTCGACGCGCTCCGCTCGCTGCTCGCCTTCGACGCCGTGTTCGTCTTCACCAGCCGGGACCCCCAGCAGGTGTCCGCCTGGCTGCGCGAGCGAGGCGGCTTCGAGACCATCCCCGACACCGGCGACCTCGGAATCCAGTTCTGGAACCAGCGCGGCGTCCTGCTCGTGACGCGCACCAAGTACCCGGCCCACTGCTACGTGGACGACCGGGCCGTCCCCTTCACCGGCGACTGGCAGGCGGCCATCACCGGGGCGGCGGCCTTCGCCCCGATCCTCCGCCAGCCGCCGCCGGAGGGCTGATCCGCCCGCCCGCCCGCCCGGCCGGGCGGGCGGGCGGGAGAGGCGTTCCGCTACGCCTCGTTCTGCTCGACCGGCAGCACCCGGCCGCCGTCCACCAGCGCGAGCGCGTCCATGTCCGCCTCGAACTGAGGCTCGGTCCCGGTGCGCGCGCTCTCCAGCGGCTCGCCGTGGTACCAGGCGGTGGTCGTGCCGGACACCGGCCGCGACTCGCCGCTGGCGTCGTCCACGAGCCCCCGCAGCGCCGCCTCCAGGTCCCGGATGCGGCGGTCTTGGAGCCGGAACGCCTCGCGCACCTGGTCGGGCAGGGCTTCCAGAGCCATGATCACTCCGTTCGTTGCACTGTCACCCGGCCGGGCGGCCGGGCGGGAGGCCGCCCGGGAAGCCGGACGGCCGGGTGGCCCCCCGGCCGGGGGGCCGGGAGGCCCGTGGGGGGCTCAGTGGGCGCACTCGGCGCACCAGCCGCCAGCCTTGCGCACCGCGCGCTCCTCGACCAGACGCCCCACCGGGCGGACCGTCTTGTGCTCCACGCAGATGAGGGCGTACTGGCCGTCCCGGCGGCCGACCTGGCAGTCCTGCTTGGGCTTGTCGTACAGCAGCTCCCACCCGGCGACGGCGGCCGCGCCCAGTCCGGCCCGCAGGCCCTTGCCCGCCTTGGCCTTGAGGGGCTTGGCGACCGGGGCGGGAGCGGCGGCCTCGGCCTTCACCTCGGCCAGCAGGGCGTCGAACTCGGCGGCGGCCGCGACCGGGGCGGGGGCCTCGGCGCGGTGGCTGATCCGGCCGGTGGAGAGCGTCATGACCAGGCACTCCTGGCGGTCGCCCTTGGCGCGGAGGTCGGCCTCGCGCTTGGCGGACTTCAGGTTGCTCATGATCTTCTCGCCGTAGTTGGCGGTGGGGGTGACGATGTAGCGGGTGCTGGCCATGGGGTTCTCCTCGGTGTGTTGGGGGCGTCGCCCCCTTGGTGTGACACCAGATTAGCATCATCGTTCAGGGAATGCAAATCCTGCGTCTCATCAATCCACGGGGATCTGAGGATCCGGAGGCGGGGACAGGAACCATGACTGCGCCCTGACCTGCGTGAACTCCTCACGCAGTAGCTCAGCGACCGAAGCGACTGAACTCAGCAAGACGCCCGCCCGGCCGGGTGGCCGGGCGGGCGGCCGGTGAACTCAGCGGCCGGACTCCTCGGCGGCGGCCACCTCGGCAGCCGCCAGCAGCTCCAGCTCCTCGTCGTCCACAGCGACGAACGCGGCGGCCGGGGCGACGGCCGCGTGCGCCTCGTACCCGGCGGCGCGCAGGGTGTCCCTCCAGGAGCGCGCCTGGTACGCGCTCAGGTAGTACTTGCTCTCCGGCTTGGCGTCGCCGCCGGTGGCGGTCAGCCGGTAGACCTGGTCGTGGCCGTCCTCGCGGGGCAGCTCCGCTGAACTCATGCCGGTCCTCTCTACGCAGGAACGCCCGGCCGGGCGGCCGGGCGTACGGGTGGCCCCCCCGGCCGGTGGGCCGGGGGGCCAGGGGCTCAGCCCTCCAGCTCGTCGTCCTGGCCGCAGCCGGGGCACCAGGCGGAGCGCTCGCCCTTGCGGAGCCCGCGCTCGTCGGTGAGCTTCTCGATCTGGTGGGCGTGCTTGTGGTCGGTGCAGATCAGCGCGTAGGTCTTGTCGCGGCGGCCGACCTGCGCCCGCTGGCTGGGCTTGTCGTACAGGAGCTCCCAGCCGGTGACCGCCGACTGGCCGTCGGTGAGGCGGCGCGCCCGGTTCGTGTTGGCGATCCGCTCCCGGTCGCCCTCCGCCGCCTCCTGGGCCGCGTCGAAGACGTCCTGGAGGGCCGTGCACTTCTTGCAGATCGTGTTCGCCTGGAGCTGGCGGACCATCGGGGCCAGCGTGAACTCGACGCCGCAGAGGTTGCCGGTGCCGACCCAGAGGTGCGTGACCTTGGTGGTCTTGGAGCTGACGGTGAGGGCGGTGTAGGTGCTGGGGGCGATGGCGGTGGCGGCCATTGGAGGCTCCTTGGGTCGGTTCCTTGGGGGCGCTTCCCCCTGGTGTGACACCAGATTAGCATCGCGATTCCAAGAATGCAAACCCAATGTCTCATCAAACCCCGCAGTTCGAGAGGAAGCCCTGCTCAGGGTCGGGGAATTCGTGCCGGCGAACTCCCGTCCCCGCGCACATGAGACACAGGATTTGCATGAGTGGAGCCAGGATGCTAATCTGGTGTCACACCAGGGGGCGGCGAGCCCCCAACCCGCACGCCTCAAGGAGCCCGCGATGACCCGCATCCCCGCAGTCCAGGCCGCCGTCCGCGCCGCAGCCGAGGCCGCCCGCCTGGCGAACTCAGCCCCGGCCGACCAGGCCGCCGCGCTCCGCGAGGCGAGCGGCCACTGGAGCGTCCTGGCGGACCTCCTGATGGGGGGCGTGCGGATGCCCAAGGCGTGGGTCCGCGAGCACGCGCAGGCGGCGGACGAGATGGCCGCCCGCGCCGGTGGCCTGGCCCCGTCCCCGTGCGCCCAGGCGATCATCGACGCCCTGTACGCCTGACCCGTCCGGCCGCCCGCCCGGCCGGGCGGGCGGCCTCCGGCATGACACACGAGGAGGCCAAGCCCATGCCCCAGTACCCCACCGCCCGCGACCTCATGGAGTCGCTGGGCCACTGCTCCGCCTGCGCCGACACCAGCCCCGAGGTGGACGACGGCTTCACCGAGTGCTGCACCAAGAGGTTCTGCAACGGCGCGGACCCGGAGCTGGCCCAGGGCCCGTGCTGCGAGGCCGTGGCCGAGCGCCTGGAGAAGGAGGCCGCCGAGGGCGGGGCTCCGGCCCGCACTGTGGACGCGGAGCCCGTCCGCCCGCCCGCGCGCCCGGTGCCCCGGCGACGGAAGCCCTCCAGTCGGCGATCCGCGCAGACAGATGAGACACAGGATTTGCCTCTCCGTGAATCCGATGCTAATCTGGTGTCACACCAGGGGGCAGCGAGCCCCCAACCGGACGCCCAGGAGCCCCCGATGCCCGTCAACAAGAACCCCCTCGGCGCCGAGCCGTTCGGCGCGTTCGCGCGCCGCCACGGCCTCGACTACGTCCACACCGGCGAGGAGATCGTCCGCGCGCTGCACACCGCCTGCCGGCCC
>NZ_JBFAYB010000192.1:0-6065 GCF_040681075.1 Streptomyces sp. NPDC051907
GGCGCGCCGCCGTCGCCGCACGGCGCGCAGCCGCCCGAGTGCGAGCCGCAGCCCGCCGCCTCGAGCGCGTCCACCCGGTGCTCGGGCAGGGTGGTCGTCCCCGCGCCCTCCACCACGAAGCCCGCGTCCGCGATCATGTCGAGGTCCGCCTTGCCGGCCTGGCCCTCGCTGGTGAGGTAGTCGCCGAGGAAGATCGAGTTCACCAGGTGCAGCGCGAGCGGCTGCATCGAGCGCAGATGCACCTCGCGCCCGCCCGCGAGGCGTACCTCGACGTCGGGGCAGACGAAGCGCACCATCGCGAGAATCCGCAGACAGCGCTCGGGGGTGAGGTTCCACTCCTTGGCCAGCGGCGTGCCCTCGAAGGGGATCAGGAAGTTCACCGGCACCGAGTCCGGGTCGAGCTCGCGCAGCGAGAAGACCACGTCCACCAGGTCCTCGTCGCTCTCGCCCATTCCGGCGATCAGCCCGGAGCAGGCGGACAGCCCGGCGGCCTGCGCCTGGTGCACGGTGTCGACGCGGTCGGCGTAGGTGTGCGTGGTCGTGATGTCGCCATACGTCCCCTCGGACGTATTGAGGTTGTGGTTGTACGCGTCGGCGCCCGCCGACCGCAGCCGCTCGGCCTGGCCGTTCGAGAGCAGTCCGAGACAGGCGCACACCTCGACGCCCTCGTTCTGGTCCTTGATCGCCTCGATCGTCTTCGAGACCCGGTCGACGTCCCGGTCCGTCGGCCCGCGACCGCTCGCCACCAGGCAGACCCGCTTCGCGCCGCCCGCCACTCCGGCGGCCGCGGCCTTCGATGCCTCGTCGGGCTTGAGCCAGGTGTACTTGAGGATCTCCGCCTTGGACCCGAGCCGCTGGGAGCAGTAGGAGCAGTCCTCGGGGCACAGACCCGACTTCAGGTTGACCAGATAGTTGAGCTTCACCCGCCGCTCGAACCATTTGCGGCGCACCTTGCCGGCGGCGGCCACCACGTCGAGCAGATCGTCGTCGGACGTCGCCAGCACGGCGAGCGCTTCTTCACGGCTCGGCAGCTCGCGCCGCAGCCCCTTCTCCACCAGTGTGTTCAGCAGGTCCATGGCGCTGATCCTGTCCTACGGCACATGCTGTGGCCAAGGAGGATCCCCACAACAGAGCGTGTTTGAGGTGTGTGCATGGCCACATCCGTTCCTCGAGCGCACCCGGTTAGGGTCTGTGCGCTGCCTACAAAAGGACCGGACCACCATGCCCCAGGATCCTTTCGACTGGATCGACGACGAGTCGCGCCGCCGTGAGCACGCGGGTCTCGTCCGTACGCTCCGCCCGCGCGCCGCCGACTCCGAGCTGCTGGACCTCGCCGGCAACGACTATCTGGGACTCACCCGCCGCCCGGAGATCACCGAGGCTGCCGCCGAGGCAGCCCGCCGCTGGGGCGCGGGGGCCACCGGATCCCGGCTGGTCACCGGCAGCACCGCGCTCCACGCCGAGCTGGAGCGCGAACTCGCCGCCTTCTGCGGATTCGAGGCCGCCCTGGTCCTGTCGTCGGGCTACGCGGCCAACCTGGCCGCCGTCACCGCGCTGAGCGGCCGCGACGCGCTGATCGTCTCCGACGCGGGCAACCACGCCTCGATCGTCGACGGCTGCCGGCTCTCCCGCGCGGAGACGGCGGTCGTGCCGCACGCCGACGTCGACGCCGTACGCAAGACGCTCGACGCGCACCCCGGCCGGCGGGCCCTCGCGGTCACCGACTCGGTCTTCTCGGTGGACGGCGACGCGGCGCCGCTGAACGCGCTGGCCGACGCCTGCGCCGAGCACGGCGCGGCGCTGCTCGTCGACGACGCGCACGGACTCGGCGTGCTCGGCGACGGCGGCCGGGGCGCGCTGGACGCCGCGGGCATCGCGGGGCGGCCAGGGGTGGTCGCCACGCTCACCCTGTCCAAGTCGCTGGGCAGCCAGGGCGGCGCGGTGCTCGGCCCGGCGCGGGTCGTCGACCATCTGGTCAACACCGCCCGCACCTTCATCTTCGACACCGGCCTCGCGCCCGCCGCGACGGGCGCGGCACTGGCGAGCCTGCGGCTGCTGCGCCGGGAGCCCGCGCTGGCCGGGCGGGCGCGCACGGTCGCCGCCACGCTCCACCGCCGGCTCGTCGAGGCGGGTCTGACCGCCGCACGGCCGGACGCGGCGGTCGTCTCCGTGCAGGCGCCCTCGCCGGAGGCCGCGCTGCGCTGGGCGGCGGACTGCCGCTCCGCCGGACTGGCCGTCGGCTGCTTCCGGCCGCCGTCCGTGCCGGACGGCATCTCCCGGATCAGGCTCACGGCCCGGGCGGATCTGACGGATCAGCAGCTCGAGAGTGCCCTCGCGACGATCATCGGGGCCGCGCCGGTCAGCTGACGGCCTGCCGGCCGAGCGCCGTCACAAAGCAGGTCCAGGCCGTGGGGGAGAAGCGCAGCGGGCGCAGGGCGACGTCCTTGGAGTCGCGCACCGCGAGCGACGCGTCGGGCAGTCTGGCCGCCTCGACGCAGTTGTTCATTCCCGTGCTGCGGCTGCTGCGGCGCCACTGCAATCCGTCGTGTGCGAGGAGGTCGGACATGGGGGGGTGCCTCCCTGTGCGCCGTCGACGGGCGGCGTCAGCGGGCGCCGTCGCCGATGCGGGCGATGAGTTCCAATGAGTCCTCGGGTGTCAGGGCCCGCGCCTGCATTCTCTCGAAGGCGGCGCAGTACACCTCGAGGTCTTCTTTCCGCTCAAGGTAGAGCGTACTCGTCAAGTGGTCGAGAACAACCACGTCCAGATCAGAAGTGTTCAAAAAGGAGAAGATAACGAAAGGCCCGGTGAGTCCGACGTAGCCGCCGCCCCCGAACGGCAGTACCTGAAGGCGCACATGAGGCAGCTGCGCGAGCTCGGTCAGCCGCCGCAGCTGATCCCGCATCACCCGCGCTCCGCCCACCTCCCGCCGCAGCACCGCCTCGTCCAGCACCACGCTCAGCGACAGCGGCGACTCGCCGTAGAGCACCTCCTGCCGGGCGAGCCGCACCTCCACCAGCGAGTCGACGGCAGCCGCGGGCAGCTCCTCCAGCACCGCCCCGGTCACCGCGCGCGCGTACTGAGGCGTCTGCAGCAGACCCGGCACCACCGAGGTCTCCAGCGTGCGCGCGAGATGCGCCTGGGCCTCCAGGGAGATGAAGTCCTGGTACTCCGGCGGGATCAGCCCGCGGTACGCATGCCACCAGCCGTGCCCCAGACCGTCGGCCGCGCCTGTCAACGTCTGGAGCAGCACGCGCAGTTGAGGGTCGTCGATCTGGTAGACATCCAGCAGCCGCGTCACATCGTCGGCCCGCACGCCGCTGACGCCCGTCTCGATCCGGCTGACCTTCGACTGGTGCCAGCCGGCGAGCCGCCCGGCGTCCCGGCTGGTCAGACCGGCGGCCAGGCGCAGCCGGCGGAGCTCCTCGCCGAGCTTGCGACGGCGCACCGCGGGACCGTGCCGCATCTCCTCCTCCTTGGGAAGCCGTGTGGACGAGCGAGCGCCCAAATACGTTCTCGCGTAGCAGAGTTCACCGCATTGAGCGACAGATATATGCATATCTTGGTGGATCGCCGCCCTCGACGGCACGATAAGTGGCACTCTGGCGCGAAGCACAATCCGTGGCCGTCCTCGCATTGATCCGCTTACGAGTCGGAGCCCGGCCGCGGTGGGAAAGGGACAGCTCGCCATGGCAGACCATCAGGAAGCATCCGTCACTCTGCCGAGCGATCCAGCCTCGGTCTCCGCGGCCCGGAGATACGTCACGCACGTGGTCGCCGAATGGGGACTCCCCGCCGAGACCGAGGCCTCCGACACCCTGCGTCTGATCGTGTCGGAGCTCGCCACCAACGCCGTCCAGCACACCTTCGGCCAGTCGCCCACCTTCACCGTGGACCTGCGGCTGGAACGGGACGAACAGCTGCGCATCGGCGTCACCGACAGTCACCCCCGCTGGCCGCAACGGCTCCCCGCGGCCGTCCGCCAGGACAACGGCCGGGGCATGGTCATCATCCGCAGCCTGACGGCCCAGTACGGGGGCCGTCTGACGATCACGCCGACACCGGAGGGCGGCAAGACGGTCTGGATCGCCCTTCCCTGGACCGTCCCGGTGCAGAACTAGACACAGCCGACGAGGACGGGCCCGCTGAACCGAACCGAGCGCCGGAGGCTCAGCTGAAACGGTCCGCCTCAGCCCGCTGCGCGGCCGAACGCGCCGCGCAGCAGCGCTCGCAAGGACTCCGCGGCCGCACCCGACTCCTCGCCCCGGTGCGCGACCGAGATCGTCCGATGGAAGGCCGCCGGCTCCAACTGCCGTACGCCAAGAGGCGTCGCCGCCATCGCGGCGACCATCTCCGGCACCACCGCCACTCCCAGCCCCGCGCTGACCAGCGCGCACACCAGCGCGTACCCCGGCGACTCGCACACCACAGCGGGCGTCGCCCCCGCTGTGGCCAGCGCCCCCTCCACGCCCTTGCGCGGCGGATGCGAGGGCGCGCTGCTGATCAGCGGCTGGCCCGCGAGCTCTGCCACCGGCAGCCTGCCCGAGCCGCCCGCCAGCGCGTGACCCGGCGCCGTCACCAGGACGAGCTCCTCCACCAGCAGCGGCTCCAGGACCACCCCGGCGGGCGGCGGGGCAGGCTCCGCAGGCTCGTACGCATGGGTGAGGGCCAGGTCCACCTGACCCGCCGCCACCGCGAGGACGCCGCCCGGCGGCTCGAACTCGGCGACCGTCAGCTCCACGTCCGGGTGCGCCCGGCGGAACGCGCTCAGCACCGGCGGCAGCAGATGGACGCCCACCGTGGTGAACGTGCCCACCCGCAGCCGGCCGCCGGACAGTCCCGCGAGCCGCGCCAGTTCGTGCCGTGCCTGGTCCATCTCGTCCAGCACCCGGCGGGCCCGCGCCGCCAGCAGCTCCCCGGCCGCCGTCAGGCGCGCCCCTCGGTGGTGGCGGACCAGCAGCGCCGCGCCCGCCTCCCGCTCCAGCTTGGCGAGCTGCTGGGAGAGCGCGGGCGCGGTGTAGCCCAGACGGGCGGCGGCTCGGGTGATCGAACCGGCCTCGGCTACCGCCACGAGCGCCGCCAGCCGTGTCGGGTCGTACATGGCGGCCCCTTAAGCGTTCCTTTAGGCAGACCCAGAAGATTACAAGTACACGTTAAGGGCTGATTCGGGCCAGGCTGGCTCCATGGACGCACAGCTGGTCGCCTTCGTCTCCGTCGCCGCGGGCATGGTCGCCATGCCCGGGGCGGACTTCACCGTCGTCGTACGCAACGCGCTCGCCTCCCGCCGCGCCGGGGTGGCCTGTGCGATCGGCGTCGCCGGGGGCCTCGTCGTGCACACCGCGCTCGCGGTCGCCGGGCTCGCCGCCGTGCTGGTCGCGGTGCCGGTCCTCTACCGGACGCTGCAGATCGTCGGCGGCGCGTACGTGCTCTACCTCGGCATACGGTCCGTGCGCGCCGCGCTGAACCGGGAGTCGGCCATGCCGCCGGACAACGAGGGGGACGCGGCCGGGGGCGTCGGACGGAGTCTGCGGCAGGGCTTCCTCACCAACGTCCTCAACCCGAAGGCGCCGGTGCTCTTCCTGAGCCTGCTCCCGCAGTTCGTGCCGGACGGGGCGGCCGTGCTGCCGCGCACGCTCCTGCTCGCCGCGATCGTCGTTGCCCTGGCGCTGATCTGGTTCCCCGCGGTCGCGCTGCTGGTGGACCGGCTGGGGGCCTGGCTGCGCCGACCGCGCACGAAGCGCGCGGTGGAGGGCGTCAGCGGCGGGGCGCTCACGGCGCTGGGCGTGACCTTGCTGGCGGAGCCGCTGGCGCACTGAGGCGGGCCTCGGGGGCCGGGGTGGGCTCGGACGACGGGCGGGCTCCGGGGGAGCGGGCGCCGGCGCCGGCTTCGGGCACCGGGCTCCTCGGGTGCCGGACACCTCGGGCGGCGCGGAGGGGGCGTCGCGCACGCGGCGCGCGGGCCGGGGGCGGGCGGGAGCGCCGTTGCCGGGCGCGGTGCCGGGTGCCGCTCTGGGTGCCTGGGCTCGGACGCCGCGCTGGGCCGTGCGAGGTGCCGCGCCGGGCGTCG
>NZ_JBFAYB010000193.1:0-5987 GCF_040681075.1 Streptomyces sp. NPDC051907
GCCGCCCGCGCCCGCGCCCCCCGCCCGGGCCCCCGCGGCCCCGCCCCCCCACGACCGGCCCGTCGGTCAGCGCCGCGCGACGCCCGCGAACAGCCCGCGCTCGTCGGCCCCGGACAGGGCGACTGCGCTCACGCGCTCTCCCGCTCCCCGTCGGCGAGGGCACGCTCGACGCCCTGGACCATGCCGTGGGTGAGGGCGCGTTGGGGGTGCGCGGCCGGTCGAGGGCGATCCGGCCCGCACAGCCGACAGCGCTCGGCGGCAGATCATTTTCCGCCATGCGCGGCCGCTCCCCGCTCGTGGACGGCGAGGGGGGCGAGGGCCCCGACGACCTGGCCGGCGGCCGGGATCCGCCCGCGATCGTCGGGCGTCCTCGCACGTCCGCCGGCGGCTGAGACGTCGTCAATCAGCCGACTGGAAATGGATCTTCACGTTCCCGGCGCGGCTTGTTAGGTTAGGCTTACCTAATACCATGCGGGGCGTCTTTGTGGTGCCGCAACACCGCGCTGCTCCATCGCGCGATGCCCTTTCGCATGTCCGCATCTGCTCGCCTGACCTGTGAGCAGCCGAGAAATGGAGGCCTCGTGCCGACGGCACCCGAAGTCGCCACGCACATTCCCCTGGCCGACCCGGCCTACCCCTCCGTGGGGGCGGCCACCGCGCTCCTGGACGCGTACACCCCAGGCGCCAGGTTCCTCGCCACGCCGACCAGGACGCTGCTGGCGCACGGCGTCCACGCCGAAGTCCCGCACGGGGAAGGCCCGTTGTCGCAGCGCGTGGCCGGTGCGCTGGACGCGGCCCGCGACCGAGGCGTGCCGACCCCCGTGGTCGTCGGCGCCACGCCGTTCGACCCCCACGCACCCGCCGCGCTCGTCGTCGCCGACGACGTGCGCACCGGACCGCCGCTGACGGCGGACCCGCTCATCGCCCTGCCCGCCGAGACGCCGAGCGCCGTCGACTGGCGCATCCGGCCCGTCCCCGCGCCCGAGGCGTACGGCGCGGGGGTCGCCGCCGCGGTGGAGCGCATGTGGCGCGGCGAGTTCAGCAAGGTCGTCCTCGCCCGCACGCTCGAACTCCAGGCGCCGGGACCGCTGGACATCCCCTCGATGCTCCAGCGGCTCGCCCGCAGGGACCCCTCCGGCTATACCTTCGCGCTGCCCACCGGGCCCGGGCGCACACTGCTGGGCGCGAGTCCCGAACTGCTCGTCGCCCGCCGCGGCAGACGCCTGACGGCCAATCCGCTGGCCGGCTCGACTCCCCGCAGCGCCGATCTGGCCGAGGACGTACGCCGAGCCGCCGCGCTCCTGGAGTCGGCGAAGGACATGCACGAGCACGCGGTCGTCGTCGACGCCGTCCACCAGGCGCTCGCTCCGTACTGCACGACGCTGGACGTGCCGGCCAGGCCCACCCTGATACGCACCGCCACCATGTGGCACCTGTCCACCACCGTCACCGGCGAGCTGTCCGAACCAGAGGTCTCCGCACTGGAGTTGGCCTCCGCCCTCCACCCGACGCCCGCCGTCTGCGGCACGCCCACCGACACGGCCCGCCAGGTGATCCGCGAGACCGAGCCCTTCGACCGGGGCTTCTTCACCGGCATGGTCGGCTGGGGCGACGCCGACGGCAACGGCGAATGGGTCGTCACCATCCGCTGCGCCGAGGCCGAGGACCAGTCGCTGCGGCTCTACGCCGGAGCGGGCGTCGTCGCCGCGTCCGAGCCGGACGCGGAGACCGCCGAGACCGGGGCCAAGTTCCGGACCTTCCTGAACGCGGTGGGCGCCGAGCTGTGAACGACGTGACCCACCCCCGCTCCGCCGATCCGACCCCCACCTGGCCCACCGACTTCGCCGAGCGCTACCGAGCGGCCGGCTGGTGGCGCGGCGAGACCTTCGGCCAGATGCTCCGCGACCGCGCCGCCGAGCACCCCGACCGCGTCGCGATCACCGATCCCGCCGCCGGCCGCAGCTGGACCTACGCCGAGCTGGACCGCCGCGCCGACCGGCTCGCCGCCGGACTCGCCGCCCGCTCCATCGCCCAGGGCGACAAGGTCGTCGTCCAACTCCCCAACACCGCCGAGTTCTTCGAGGTGATCTTCGCCCTCTTCCGGATCGGCGCGCTGCCGGTCTTCGCGCTGCCCGCGCACCGGGAGAGCGAGATCCGCTACTTCTGCTCCTTCACCGAGGCGGTCGCCTACATCGTCCCCGCCGAGCACGGCGGCTACGACTACCGCGAGCTGGCCGCGAAGGTCAGCGCCGACGTGCCCTCGCTGCGCCATGTGCTCGTGGCGGGAGACGGCGTCGACCCGGGCCCCTTCGAAGCGCTCGCGGACGTCCCCGTCGACGTCGACACCGACGCCCCGCGGCTTGTCGGGCCGGCGCCCGGCGACCTGGCCTTCCTCCAGCTCTCCGGCGGCAGCACCGGGATACCCAAGCTGATCCCCCGCACCCACGACGACTACATCTACTCGCTGCGCGGCTCCAACGAGATCTGCGCCGTCGACGAGGACAGCGTCTATCTGTGCGTGCTGCCGGCCGCGCACAACTTCCCGCTCTCCTCGCCCGGCACGCTCGGCGTCCTCTACGCGGGCGGCCGCGTCGTGCTCTGCCCCCAGCCCAGCCCCGACGTCGCCTTCCCGCTGATCGAGCGCGAACGCGTCACCATCACAGGGCTGGTGCCGCCGCTGGCCCTGGTGTGGACGGACTCGGCGCCCTCCTCGCCGTACGACCTCGGCAGCCTCGACGTCCTGCTGGTGGGCGGCGCGAAGTTCAGCGAGGAGGCGGCCCGCCGGGTGCGCCCCGCGCTCGGCTGCACCCTGCAGCAGGTCTTCGGCATGGCCGAGGGCCTGGTCAACTACACCCGCCTGGACGATCCGCTGGAGACGATCGTGACCACTCAGGGCCGGCCGATCTCGCCCGACGACGAGATACGGATCGTGGACGACGAGGACCGGGACGTCCCGGAGGGCGAGACGGGCCATCTGCTCACCCGGGGCCCGTACACGATCCGCGGCTACTGGAACGCGCCCGAGCACAACGCAGCCGCCTTCACCGCGGACGGCTACTACCGCACCGGCGACGTCGTACGGATGACCCCCACGGGTCATCTGGTGGTGGAGGGCAGGGCCAAGGACCAGATCAACCGCGGCGGAGAGAAGATCGCGGCGGAGGAGGTCGAGAACCATCTGCTCGCCCACCCCTGCGTCCACGACGCCAGCCTGGTCGCCGAGGCCGATCCCTATCTGGGCGAGCGCACCTGCGCCTATGTGATCCTGCGCGTCGGGGCCGAGCCGGTGAAGGCCGCCGCGATCAGGAAGTTCGTCCGCGAGCGGGGACTGGCGGCGTACAAGGTGCCCGACCGCGTGGAGTTCGTGGACGCCTTCCCGCAGACGGGCATCGGGAAGGTCTCCAAGAAGGAGCTGCGGGCCGCCGCGGCCAGACAGGCCGCCGAACAGGACTGACCGGGAGCCACGACGGCGGACTGACCCGGAACCACGACCGATGGCGGACTGACCCGGACCTGCCCCGGAGCCACGACGGCAGGGGGCCTCGCGCATCAGCGCGGGGCCCCCTGCCGTTTCGCCGTGCGGCGGGGGTCAGCCCGCGAGCGCGGTCTTGACGTCGTCGAGCACCCTCTGCGCGGCGATCGGACCGCCGGAGCTGTTCCAGGCGGAGCCCTCGATCACCACGACGTGGCTGCTCTTCTGGGCCTTCAGCTCGGAGAAGTTGGGGACCTTCTTGGCCTCCTCGTAGCCCTTCTCGCCCGCCGCCTTGTCGCCGAGCGCGCCGAAGAAGAGCCAGTCGCCGTCGATCGTGTCGAGCTTCTCCAGGCTGACCGGCTCGCTGCGGCCCGCGCTCTCGCCCTGCTGGTCGGCGGGGCGCTTGAGACCGAGCGACGCGAGCGTCGAGCCGACGTGGCCCTTGCCCTTGCCGACGACCGAGGGGGCGCCGTCCTGCCAGCGAACGACGCTGGTCACGGCCCCCGCGTTGGTCTTGAACGACGACTTGGCGCCGGCGAGCGAGGCGTCGAAGTCCTTCAGCCAGGTCTCGGCCTCGGACTTCTTGTTGAGCGCGTCGGCGGTCGCGGCGAAGGCCGTCTTCCAGTCCTCGTTGCGCTTGGCGGTCAAGACCGTGGGGGCGATGGAGGCGAGCTTGTCCATGACCCGCTTGGAGCCCACCGTCTCGTCGAGCAGGATCAGATCCGGCTGGAGCGTCGCCAGCTTCTCCAGGTCCGGCTCGGCGACCGTGGCCACGATCTCGGCCTTGCCCGCCTTGTCGGCGAGGTACGTCGAGACGCCCTTCTGGCCGCGGCCGGACGTCGCGCCGATCGGCTCGACGCCCAGAGCGAGGGCGGCGTCCAGGGTCGGCTCGCTGAGGGCGACGACCTTCTTCGGGGCGGAGGGGACCTTGACCTGCTTGCCGTGGGCGTCGGTGACCGTGCGGGACGCGGAGCCCGCCTTGTCCTTCGACGTGCTGGCGCCGTCGTCCGCCGAGTCGCCGCCGCAGCCGGTCAGCGCGAGTGCTCCGACGAGCACGGCGACGGGGAGGGCTGCCGCTTGGCGGAAGACGGATCGGTGCAGCATGGAATGAACTCCTTGATGGTGGGTGAGTGGGTGCGAGAGGGGTCTGTCGGGGGACGCCGGGCGCCGTGGAGGAGGCCCGGGTGCCCCGGGCGTCGGCGGCGCGGGCTCAGCGGCCGAGGAAGGACACGAGCCCGTCCGCCAGGCCGCCGCGCCAGCAGGCGTAGTCGTGGCCGCCGTTGAACTCGGTGCGCGTCACCGGGTATCCGCGCTCGTGCAGGACGCCGTGGAGCGTACGGCTGTAGTCGACCATCGCCCCTTCGTGCAGGCCGACGTCGAGGTGGACCCGGATGTCGCGTCTGTCCTCGTCGGCGAAGCGCTGCGCCAGCCAGGGCATGCTGTCCGGATCCCCGCCCTTCGGCACGCCCCGGGGCATGCCGGGACGCCACCACAGAGAGGGAGACTGGGCGAGGGCGTTGCCGAACCGCTCGGGCCGGGTGAAGCCGGCGTACAGCGCGGCCAGTCCGCCCAGGCTCTGGCCCGCGACGACCGTGCGGGCGGGATCCGAGGTCAGCGGCCAGCGGCGCGCCGCCCACGGCAGCAGCTCGTCCGCCAGGAAGTCGACATAGAGGTCGCGTGCGCCCATCTCCCGCCAGCGCGTGGCGTTGTCGACCGCGTCCGGGGAGAGGACCACGACCGGCGGGACGGCGCCGTCGGCGATCAGCGCGTCCAGCGTCCGCTGGAGGGCGAGCCGGCCGAACCACATGTCGCCGTCGCAGAGGGTCAGCACGTCCAGCGGGCCCGTCTCCCCGCCCGGGGGGAGGTAGACCCAGACGTCGCGCTCGCCGTCCAGGGCGTAGCTCAGCAGCCGGTGCTTCTCGACCGTGCCGCGCGCCGAATGCGGGCGCGGCGCGCGCCACGGCTGGGGCGGCGCCTTGGGCAGCTCGAAGACGGAGCTCTCGCTCGCTCGCCAACGGCCGTTCAGCGCGAGGGGGTTGAGGGGGTCCCGGGCCGCGTGCGCCGACAGGGCCTGCAGCCGCTGCTGCAGGGCGTCGCCGGCGAGCGGCGGGCCGGCGGGGGAGATGTCGGCGACGATCTGGTACGAGCCCCGGTGGTCGGCGCGCAGCCGGTAGCAGAGGTACCAGACGTCGGTGCCCTCCAGCCGGCTGAACAGCGAGTCGGCGAGGCGGTCGCGGTCCACCAGCCGGTTGGCGAGCAGCAGGACGCGACGGGTCGCGCGGTGCCCGCGCCACAGGAAGGTGACGGCGCGATGGTCGGGGTCGTCGTCGAGGGCCTCGACGAGCGGGGCGCCGGCTGTCTGCACCGACGACCAGAACTCGGCGGTCAGCGCCTCGCGTTCGCCGTCCGACGCGCCGCGCAGCCGCTGCGCGAGCCGCTCGACGGCGGGAGAGGCGACGGGCCGCGGCAGCGGGCGCGCCTCGCCGTCCGGGGCCAGGGGAGCGCCCGGCTGGGC
>NZ_JBFAYB010000194.1:0-5553 GCF_040681075.1 Streptomyces sp. NPDC051907
GGCCGAGGTCGTCGGACGTCGCGTGATTGAGGACCAGGGCCCCCAGGCTCTTCACGTCCCGCAGCGCCGCTCGCAAGGGCACCCCACCCGGCCCGTACAGCGGCCAGCGAACCATCCGCTCCGGGCCCGCGAGCGCGGTATTGATCAGGTGCTGGGTCTCCTCCAGGGCTCCGCCGGGTGTGAGCGCGGTGACCGGGGTGTCGGCCAGGGGGTGGTGGCAGCGTCGTGGGCGGGGATCGCCGCCCGGGGACGGGCTGGAGCACCGGCCGGGGCGGGGCACCTCGGTGCGGGGGTGGGAGCGCAGGCGAGGGGTGCGGTGGCAGGCCGGGCAGCGGTCGGCGAGCAGGAGGTGGCGGCGGGTGCAGGCGAAGGTCCAGCCCAGCCGCCAGGTCACCTGCCAGCGTCCGCCGGTGTCCTCCAGGCAGGCGGGGCAGAACCGTGACCCGGCCCGCCCCCACAGGATCTGCCGGTGCACGCGGCGCTGTCCGGGCACGATCACCACGGCGTGCCCGTCGTAGGACTGCAGGGTCATGGCGGCCAGGACCTCCGTGGGGGTCCCGGTGACCTCGGTGATGGCGGCGAGCTCGTCGGGGGTGGCCAGGGTGGTCCAGCGCGGTAGGACCGGGGCGGCCGCGGCCAGGTCGCGGTTGGGGAGGCCGAGTGCGCTGAGCACGTCGGTGAAGGGGCAGTTCAGCCGGGCGGCGACGGCCTCCAGCCAGGAATCCAGAGCCTCGCCCGGATACGGCGGGTACCGGATCGGCAAGGACCGCCGGACGGCGGGTTTCACCCGGTGGTCCGCACGCCGCGGGGACGGCTGGTGGCCTTCCCCGCGCTGAAGGCGCAGTCGAGTTCGCGGCGGGCCCCTTCGGCGGCCTCGTCGTTCCTGACCTGGTCGAGGAGCTCGCGGGTGAGGCGTTCGGCGCCGGCGCGCTGGGCGCGCTGGCAGCCGCGGTTGACCAGCGTCATCAGGGATCCGATGTGGCCGGTGCTGCGGGCGAAGAGGTAGTCGGACAGGTCGTCGGCGAGCATGCCCGGATAGGCGTCGGCCAGGACGATGCGCTGTTCCAGGGCCAGCAGCAGCCGGCGCCACTGCTGTCGTCCCTGCTCGGCGGCGATGGTGAAGGGCGGCATGTCCAGACGGGTGGTCCGCCGGCCCGTCTGGGCCAGCGCCGTCTCGCCGATAGCCTCGCCCTCGCTGAACAGGCCTTTGTCCGCGAGGCCGACGCCGACCTTCAGGAGGGTGACGGGGAACTCGTTGGCGATCCACTTCAGGTGGCTGCTGACCTCGATGCCGCTGGTCCTGCGCCACTTCAGGAAGTGCAGGTCGTCCAGGATCAGCAGGCGGACCTCGCAGGACAGCACGCAGTCCAGCGCCTGGAGTCCGAGCTGGGCGGCGGTGGAGGTCTGCCGGCCGGGGTGGCCGAAGAACTCCAGCATCGCCCGGTTCAGATCCTTCATCCCGGTGTTGCCGGTCAGGCCGACCCGGCATACCGGCCACCGCTCGTGCCCCTGTGCGGTGAACGCCCCGTGCTCTGCGATCTCGCGGCGGTGGAACTCGGCCGCGAACACGAGGACCGCGGTGGTCTTGCCCAAACCGGGGAAGGCGTCCACCGCCACGGCGCCCTTCGCCTGGTCGCCGTCCTGGAGATTGCTGTCGACGATGTCCCACAAGTCCTCGTGGAGGGCGGAGAGCTGAGGGGTGCGGATCGGTCCCAGGTTCGCGTGCCACTGCCGGCGGGCCCGGTCGTAAGCCGCCGCCCGCTCCGGTCCAGGACGTCGGGGCGGGTACGGCGCGACGCGTCGACGAACGCCTTGAAGTCCTCCTTCCGCGACAGCGCCAGATTCCCCGGATCCCTCCGGGCCACCGGACCGGTCACACGTCCTCCAGGGCATCCGCGTAGAAGTCGTCCTCGCCCAGGAACTCGTCGTCGTCCCCGCCTTCTACTCCGTCCTCGGTCGGCGCAGGGTCGATGGGCCTCGCATCGTGGCCCAGGACCCGAAGGACCGACGGCAACCCGGATGCGGCACTCGGCTCCCCGAGGGGCGGAAGGGTGATGGCGGCCTGCTCGCGGGACATGCGCAGGGCCATGCGCCGCTCGGCCAAGGTCGTGCCCAGCCCCAGGCTCCAGCGCTCCAGCAGGTCGGCGACTGCGAGCCGGTCGTCGGGGAAGCGGTACTTCGCCGCGGCCAGCTTCCGGGCGAAGGCCAGGGCGTCTTCGCTCAAAGGCATCCGTGCCGCCGGCGCGTGCTCCCACACCAGGGCGTGCCACATCCGGGTGTCGGGGCTGCGGAAGTAGATCCGGGTGATGTCGTCCGGGTCGACCTGGAAGGGCCAGGCGCCCCGGACCGGCCCGTCGAACGGGCTGCGGATCCCAGGATTGGGCAGCCCCGGACCGCGGTAGCGGCGTCGGTCGATCTCGACGCCGTAGTGCTGGACCGTACGCCACTTCGTCGCCAGGAACTCGAAGGCGAGATCCGGATCCCGGGGCACTTCGATGTAGCCGGCCCGCGCCATGCCGTGCTCGAACATCGCCGCCGGCGACATCCGCAAGCCGGGCAGGCCGGGATCGACCAGGCTGGAGTGCTGCCGGCAGTGGTAGGCCGTTGCGGTCCACTCCCGGATGACCGCCTCCAGTTCGTCGAGGAAGAAGAACGCATCGCCCTCGGGGTGCTCGCCGCGCGAGTGGATGTCGGGGCCCTTGTAGGCGGGCAGGGCCTCCAGGAGGCCTTCGCGCAGGGTGCGGAAGAACCGCTCCACGGGGCCCTTGTCCCGGCCGGTCCGCAGCCGGGCCGGCTGGATGGAGATGCCCATGCGACGGCACACGCTGGTCAGGTGCTCCGAGACGTAGACCTTGCCATGATCGACGACCAGCGTCTCGGGCACCAACGGCGGCGACGCCAGCCCCGGACCCACGGCGCCTTCGATGTCGACCAGGACCGTGCGCGGAATCCCGTGCTCGGGCCAGACCGCACCCCGAGGCCAGTCCCGTCCCGCCGGCCGCGGCCGGAAGCACTGGAACAGCACCGCGCTGACATCCACCGCCTTCGTCGACACCGGCGTCACCCGGATCCCGGTGATGCAACGGGTGTACCAGTCCATCGCGACCTTGTGGAGGTAGTTGCGAGCTGACCGTTGACCAGTGGGTAGAGGCTTTGGGGGCTGTGTCGGTGGGCTGGTGCCGTCTTTCTCAACCGGGCTCACCTGTCGGCCGCGACCGTGAGCTCTGGCATGATGGGCATCATGACGCAGATCCGAAAGGCCGATGGCGCGTAGGCCGCCCGGCGCCATCCGCGCTCAGCGGTGGCCAGCCCGAAGCACGACCTGCCCCGTCCGCCAGATTCCAGGCATTCCCCGCCGAACTCGGGCGGCCATCAACCAGATCGAAGCTCGGCACCTTTGGCCTGGTGCTGTTGCTGAGGCCCTGCACCGATACGAGGGTTTCCTCCGGAGACCCGGCCGATACCTGTATTTGCCTTGGGACGACTGCCCCTGCTGCGACCCGACGGACGCCCGGGACACCCTCGAAGACGCCCTCCGCCGACTGCCGCCCGCAGCGCGGGGAGGGCTGCGCAGGATCGTCGCCCGGCTCGATGAGGAGTTCCTCCGTCGCACCCTGCCCGACCCATCGGCCGCATCGGTGAGTTCATGGCATGCAGCAGCGTGGTGGCGGCAGCGGATCCGGGAGATATGACCGCTGATCTGCTGCCGGGCAGCGTCCTCCTGGGTCGGGACGAGACGGACATCGTCGAGCGCGCGCTTTTCATCGCCCTCTATCACCGGCGCCCACCTGCGGGCGCCGAGCCTTCGGTGGAAACGTGCCGATCTCTCTTCGACGAGCTTCGTCGCGTCAGATCGACGGAACAGCCTCCGGAGCCTGAATCTCACTGGCTCGCCGCCGACGGGGTGCAGCTGCTGCACGGGCGGGTGGACCGCGTCCTGATCTCGGGCGCTGCCTGGTCCGCCGCTCGGTCTGTGCTTCTCCTGGCCTGCTTCGACGACACCTTGTGTGAGCACGACTTCCAGACCATCGTGGGTTGGTCACGCAGCGACTTCCACGCCCTGGCAGCGCAGTGCGAGGTCCTGGACGCCGAGGGTCTGCGAGCGGAACTCTTCCGTGCCCGGGCACTGGGGGACGGACTCCGGCACCGCAAGCTGCTGACCTTCGCCCTCGACCACATGGACATGAACCCGACCAGCAGGGATGTGGAATCGGTAGAGAGGAGCCTTTCGGAACTGGACAGCACCTGCGACGTGGAGGTTCTCACCGATCTGCTCGCCAGAGCTCAGGCCAAGGCGCTCAGACTTCCGCGCCGCTCCAGGGGACCGGAGTCTGGCCTCCGTGGCCAACGGCCCTGCTGGTGAGTGCTGTTCGTCGTGGTTTGCGTCATCGCCCACCAGCTCGGATTGCGGCTGGCTGGCAATCGTCAGTGTCCAGGACGACCGGTCCGATCGATGCGGGTGACCTTGGTGCTGTCCTCTAGGGCCTCGCGTAGGCGGGCGTTGTCCACGGCAAGGTGCTGGATCTGGGCCGCTGCGAAGCGGAGGTTCTCGGTCAGTGACCGGTTCGTCCGGCGGAGCTTGGCGTTCCTGGCGGCAAGGATCTCGTAGGGGCTCGGATGTTTCTCCGCCGCGGCGGCGGGTTCCGGGTTGGAGCGGACGGCGGAGATTTCTTTGGCCAGGTCGGCGAAGTGGCGCCGGAAGGTGGTGTTGCTCAGGCCGAGCTTGGTGGCCAGGGCGAGGACGCTCGGCCTGGTGCCGTTGTCCTGGCACTCCGTCATGTACTGGTCCATGACGCGGCGGACGCGGGCCTCGGTGGGGACGTCGGCAGGACGGCTCATGCGGATTCCAGAACTGTGGTGTTCTTCAGGAGGAACGCGGTGATTTCCGCGCGGCGGGACTCTAGTCGGTGCCGCAGCAGCGGTGGCAGTGTGGGCCGGGAGGCCAGGCGGCGGGTGATGCGGTCGATCTCGCGCTGCCATGCCGCGGTGTTCTCCGGGGTGAGTACGACGTTGCGGCAGGCCAGGGGCTTGCAGCCGCCGTGGTCGGGCAGCCCTTCGGTTCGTCCTCGGTGGGCGCGTTCGCAGAGGGCTTTGGCGTGGTCGTGGACGCAGGTGATGTACTCGCCGGGATAGACGGCCGGGTCGTGTTTGGCCATGAGCCGTCGCAGGCGGTTGTCGTCGAGGATGACCTTGCCCTGGAAGCGGGCCCGCGCGCCGAACTCCTCCAGGCGGCGGGCGGCCTCCTCGGCGGCGGGGCCGGTGAGGTTGGTGTGTTCGTGGGCGTCGATCGCGGCCATGAGGTGTTCGCCGCGGGCGAGGGCCTGCTCGCTCTCCACCTCGGCCCGGAAGCCGGATTCGCTGGTCCCCGCGTAGCCTTCGAAGACTTGGATGCAGTGGTGCCGATAGGCCAGTGCCCCGGCGATGACTCCGCCGGGCCGGCGCGCGATGAACCACGCCAGTGTCGGCGTACAAGTGAACGCGCACCACTGCGTACGGATGAAAGTGCACCGTTGTTGATGCGGTGGGGTTGGTGTCGCGCGAGTCTTCTGTCGT
>NZ_JBFAYB010000195.1:0-5479 GCF_040681075.1 Streptomyces sp. NPDC051907
CGGTTGTCGCGTCGCGACGACGGATGCCGATGGGACGGTCCGAAACGCCGACCCAAACCCTAACGTTGAAGTTTAGGGTTACCAGTGTGTCTGTTGCAGCAGCGCGGCCACCCCGAGGGCCAGCACGGCCGCCGCGCTGCTGCTCGCGGTGGGCGGCCTCGCGTGGGCGCTGGTGAACGGCGAGAAGGACAAGGGCGGCAGGGACGGCGGCACGGCGCCCGTGGGCGGGGCCTCGTCCGACGTGAGCCCTGGGCGCACGGGCGACAAGGGCGCCGCGGAAGCCGGCGGCTCCGGCGGCACAGCCGCGAACGGCGGCGGGTCCAATGGCGGGAACGGAAACGCCGGAAACGGAAACGACGGCGACGACAACGGCGGGAAGGGCAAGGGCGGGAACGGCAACGGCGGGGCCGCGACCGACGGCGGTTCGCACGGCGGCGCCACGCCGTCCCCTCAGCAGTATGTGAAGGTGTACGCCCAGGCCGTGCGCGGAAGCTATACGGGCGCCTGCCCGCCCCCGCAGGCCGAGGCCCCGGCCTTCCGCGCGACGATCACGGTCGGCCGTACGCCCGTGGCGGTCGACTACCGCTGGGCGACGGAGAGCGGCCGCGGCTCGGGCGACTGGCAGACCCTGGAGTTCGCGTCCGGGGACGGCCGGCAGAAGCGGGTCGGCCTCATCCAGCTGACACACCAGCCGGGCCAGAGGTACCACGACCGGATCCGGATGGAGATCCGGAGTCCGGTCGCGGTGAGCTCCAACTGGGTGGACTTCTCGGTCGACTGTAAGGAAGAGGAGCCCCCGTCGGACGAGAGCTCCCATCAGGAGGGCGACCCGGTGGCCCTCAGGCGTGCGAGGTGAAGACGGGCAGGTAGCCGCCGGACTGTCCGGAGGCGGTGGGGTGGTAGGACTCGCCGATGTTCAGCCAGTTCACGCTGTGCAGCCAGGCCGCCCCGGAGCAGATCTCGTGTCCGGTGAAGGCCGGGACGACGTCGGCGAAGTCGTACCCGTGGTCGGCGGCGCGCTTGGCGACGGCGGCGTTGAGGTAGTCCGCGGCCCCGTTGATCGCGGACCGTTCTCTCTCGCTCAGACCGGCGGTGCAGCTGCCGTTGAGCTTGTAGAAGCGGGGATAGCCGAGGACGACGACCTGGGCCGCGGGCGCCTTGGCTCTGATCGCCGAGTACACGCTGTCGAGTCTGCCGGGCAGGGTGGAGTCGACGTACCCCTTGGCCTGGTCGATGCGGTTGAGGCAGTTGGCCTCGGACTGGAGCACACAGGTGGTCATGACGTCGGCGAAGCCCGCGTCATTGCCGCCGACGGTGAGGGAGACCAGGTCGGTCCCCGAGTTGAGGGGGGTCAGCTGGTTGGCGGTGACGTCACTCGTACGAGCGCCTGAGCAAGCGGTGAACGCGAACGACGAGGGTGCGTGGGCCGCCGCCCAGAGCTTGGGGAAGGCGCGGTTGCTGCGCTTGCAGCCGCCGCTGGCGCCGTCGTAGCTGCCGGCGCCGACGCCCGACGAGTACGAGTCGCCGAGAGCCACGTAGTCGAGCGCCGCGGCGCTCTGGTCGGCCTGCGCCTGGCCGGCCCCGGCGAGAGCGACGACGGCGCCGAGGAGGAGCGAGGATGAGAATGCCGCGATTCGGGACAGTTTCATGGAACCTCCCTTTAGCAGGATCTCTGTCCCAACTTTCGTAGCAGGGCGCATACTTCACTGGAAGTGTCCATGCCAAGAATGTTCCGTGAGGATTTCGCAGCAGGTCCCGCGGGGGTCGACGCGCGAAGACCCCGCACGAGGGCCGGCCGCACGGACTCGGCCGGACGGGGGGGAGCGCGCGTCGCCGCGCGTGCGCCCCTTAAGAAGGTGCGCGCGACCCGTCGAGGGGGCGTGCGGATTCCGGTGCGAGGGGGCGCGCACGACCCGACGAGGGGGCGCGCGGGGCCTTGCGCGTGGGCTCCTTGACGGGGCGTCGACGGCTGCGGAGCATTGAGGCTCGGCAACCGACGCCTTGGGGGGAAGTCGGTCATGCAGACGATCAGCGACACATCAGCGGCGGCAGCCGGAACCGATCTGCTGCCGGTGCTCGCGGGCGGAGCGTTCGCCGTCTCGGGGGTCGGCGTCGCGCTGGCGCTCGCCGACGTCCAGTCGCCGCTACGGGCGCCCTTCGTCCTCTTCTTCCTCTTCGCCGGGCCGGCCGGCGGACTCGCCGCAGTGCTCACCCGGCTGGATCCGGCCGCGCGCGCCGCCGCGGCCGCCGGCGGAGCGGTCCTTCTCGACCTGCTGGTCGCTCAGATCCTGTCCTCCTCACGCGGTCTGACCGCGGGCGGAGGGGTCACCGCGGTCGCGGTGATCACGATTCTGCTCCACCTCTGGGCACTGGGACGCCGAATGCGGCGGACGGAATTGATCAATCCTTTCGATCGAACAGTTAAAGGGATCAAGAAAGTCCGATCGGGACGGTTCCGCATCTGACCGCCGAATCGGTATCAAAAAAGTAAAAAGGCGAGGCCGGGTTCCAGGTCTTGCCATACAGTCCTAATCGTCAATACCGTCGTACATCCACCCGCAACGGTCCATCAAGCAAAGCGGCTCTGGGGAGGGCTCAAGCGTCGCGATGGATCCGGAGCGGGGCGCGGTAGGGGGGTGCCGTGCTCGGCTTTCGTGCTCGCTCTGAGCCGTCTGCCGCGCGGCCAGTTGTGCCAGCTCACCCACCAGGCAAGGAGCGTTATGCCGTCATGGGCGGGGTGAGAAGAACCCCCCTTTCAAACCGGACACTCATCCGGACTGCCCGGGGGCGGGCAGTCCACCGGTGGAGAGGGAAAAAGACTCATGAGTTCAGTGCTGCGCCCGGCCGTGCCGGGACAAGATCCATTGACCGAGCCGTCACGCATGGGGGACGTCGCTGAATCCGCCGCCCAGCCGGCTGTCTCCGTGAAGGGGGCCGGGCGAATAGCAGCCGCCTACCGCCCGATCTCCTCTCATCTCGCGATCACTCCGCCGGTGAGCGTGGTGATCCCGGCGATGAATGAGGCGGAGAATCTTCCGTACGTCTTCAAGACGCTCCCCGACTGGATTCATGAAGTCGTCCTGGTGGACGGGAATTCGACCGACGACACCGTTGAGGTCGCCCGCGAGCTGTGGCCGGACGTCAAGGTGGTCAAGCAGGTCGGAAAGGGCAAGGGAGATGCCCTGATCAGCGGATTCGCGGCCTGCACCGGCGACATCATCGTGATGGTGGACGCCGACGGCTCGGCCGACGGCCAGGAGATCGTCTCCTATGTCTCGGCCCTGGTCTCCGGCGCGGACTTCGCCAAGGGCTCCCGCTTCGCCAACGGCGGCGGCACCGACGACATGACCGCCGTCCGCAAGCTCGGCAACTGGGTGCTGTGCAGCGTGGTCAACGCCAAGTTCGGAGCCCGGTACACCGATCTCTGCTACGGCTACAACGCCTTCTGGAAGCACTGCCTGGACAAGGTCAGCCTCGACTGCACCGGCTTCGAGATCGAGACCCTGATGAACATCCGGGTGGTCAAGGCCGGTCTGCGCGTGCAGGAGGTGCCCAGCCACGAGTATCTGCGCATCCACGGCGTCAGCAATCTCAGAGCCGTCCGGGACGGCCTGCGGGTCCTCAAGGTGATCATGAAGGAGAAGGGCGTCCGCAGGTCTGCGCGTCGACGCCCGACCGCGATCGGCGTCGACGTCCCCCGCGGAGGGGTGTCTTGAGCGACCGTCGCTTCTCCGTGGTGATCTGCGCCTACACCGAGGACCGCTGGACCGACATCCTCGCGGCCGTCGACTCCGTACGGCGCCAGTCACTGCCGGCCCTCGAGACGCTGCTGGTCGTCGACCACAACGCGGCGCTCCTCGAGCGGCTCGGCACGCAGTACAAGGAAGCCGGAGAGGAGGTGCGGGTGCTCGCCAACGCGGGCCCCCGCGGCCTCTCCGCGGGCCGCAACACCGGTATCGCCGCAGCCCACGGCGAGTTCGTCGCCTTCCTCGACGACGACGCCGTCGCCGAGCGCGACTGGCTGCGGTACTTCGCCGAGGGGTACGACGACGGGCGGGTGATGGCCGTCGGCGGGCGCACTCTGCCCGCCTGGGCGTCGGGCCGCCGGCCGGCCTGGTTCCCCGAGGAGTTCGACTGGGTCGTCGGCTGCACCTACCGAGGGCTGCCGCCCGGCAGGGTGCGGGTGCGCAATGTGCTGGGCGGCAACGCCTCCTTCCGGCGCAGCGCCTTCGACGCCTCGGGCGGCTTCGCCACCGGCATCGGGCGCGACGGCGACAAACGGCCGCTGGGCTGCGAGGAGACCGAGCTGTGCATCCGGCTCGCCACCGCACTGCCGGACGCGGTGCTGCTGATCGACGACCGCGCGGTGATCCACCACAAGGTCCCCGCGATCCGGGAGCGGTTCGGCTACTTCCGTACCCGCGCCTACGCCGAGGGCCTCTCCAAGGCGCTCGTCGCACGGAGCGTGGGCGCGGGCAAGGGGCTCGAGTCGGAGCGCCGGTACACCACCCGGGTCCTGCCGTCCGGAGTCGTACGCGGTCTGCGCGACGCGCTGCTGCGCAGGCCGGGCGGCGCCGGCCGGGCCGGGGCGATCGTCGCCGGAGTGGCCGCCGCGGCGGGCGGCTACGCGGTGGGCAGCGTGCGGGCGCGCGGGGGCGGGGCGAGGTTCTCGTCGGGCCCGATCGCACCGCTGGGGGACCGTGCGGGGCCCGCGCCGGCGCGGGTGCCCGTGCGCGTCTTGGAGGGAGGCGCGTCCGGGTGAACGAGCGGCCCGTGCCGATCCTCATGTACCACGCCGTCGGACACCGCCCGGCGCAGGCGGCGTACTCCCTGTCCGTCTCCCCCGACGCCTTCGCCGAGCAGATGGAGCTGCTCGGCGAGCGCGGGTTCACCCCGCTCACCGCCGCGCGGCTCGGCGACGCATGGCGCGCGGGCGGCCCGCTGCCCCGGCGGCCCGTGCTGATCACCTTCGACGACGGCTACGAGGGCGTGCACCGGCACGCCCTCCCCCATCTCGCCAAGCAGGGCTTCGCCGCGACGCTGTTCGTCTCGACGGGCTGGCTGCGCGGGGAGCACGACGAGGGCGGGGCGCTCGACACCATGCTCGACTGGGACCAGGTGCGCGAACTGGCCGCGGCGGGCACGGAGATCGGCGGGCACACCCACACCCATCCGCAGCTGGACCAGCTCGACGACGCCCGGCTGCGTTACGAGACCGTGCGCTGCCGGGACGTCGTCGCGGACGAGCTGGGGGCCGCGCCGGTCTCGTTCGCCTACCCCTACGGCTACTCCAGCCGCCGGGTGCGAGAAGCGGTCCGTGCGGCCGGCTTCGCGCAGTCGCTCGCCGTAGGCAACGCGCTGGCCCGGCGGCGGCAGGGGCCGTACGCCCTGGAGCGGGTGACCGTGCGGCGCTCCACCGGCATCGAGGAGTTCGAACGGCTCGTCGAAGGCCGGTCCGTCGCCCGCGCCTTCGCCAAGG